>JANXTT010000162.1 GCA_025352225.1 Mucilaginibacter sp.
GTGTTTGGCAAGATGTACTTTTGTATACACAAAAGAAATCTTGCCCTCCTTTTAGTCGGGATGACCGCTGCGAAACTTGCGGTCATTAACACTTTAAAATGTACTCATTATGGGCAGGTCAAAATATAAAAAGCCGGAGGAGCTATTGAATTATCCCATCATTATCAGGGTAAATGAAGCCGTCTTTAAACGGTTGGAAAAACTTAAAGGAAGCAGCAATTGCCAGTCCATTGGCGAAGTTGCCCGAAAGATTCTTTCCCAAGAAAAGATATTATGTTTTTACAAGGATATCTCTATGAATGGCACGATGGAGGAGTTGTGTGCTATCCGAAAGGAACTTAAATCCATTGGTATCAATATTAATCAGCTTACAAAAAGTTTTAATGGCTCAAATCAGGAAGCACAAAAAGCCTTCTATGTTTTGAAAGTAGGAGATTTATATAAGAAGACCGACGTAAAAGTTGAACTTCTATTAACTATGGTATCTGCATTAACAGAAAAATGGTTGCAAAGATAGTCAGCGGCAAAAGCATTAGAGGACTGCTCAACTATAATGAAAACAAAGTGGCAGAGGGCAAAGCGCAAATTATTATGGCGAGCCAGTTTGGAGAAGAAATAGACAAACTTAACTTCTCCAACAAACTAAATCGTTTCGAGCACTTAACCGATTTAAACAGCCGTGTGAAAACCAACTCTCTGCACATCATGCTCAATTTTGATCTTGGCGAAAATCTTGACAATTTTAAACTGCAACAAATTACAGCCACTTATATGGAAAAGATCGGTTTTGGTGAACAGCCCTATCTGGTTTATAATCATTATGATGCGGCTCACCCGCATATCCATATCGTTACGACCAATATGCAGCAGGATGGCACTCGCATCAGCTTGCATAATATCGGCAAAAGCCTGTCAGAACCAGCACGTAAAGAAATAGAGCAGGAATTTGGCCTTGTTAAAGCAGAAGGTAAAGGATTAAAAGAAGCTTTAGGTATCAAACCCATTCGCATAGAAAAGGCCGAATATGGGATTACACCAACTAAACGGGCTATTACTAACGTTGTAAATGTGGTTAGCCAAACTTATAAGTACACTTCTTTAGCTGAATTGAATGCGGTATTAAAACAATTCAACGTAATAGCCGACCGTGGCAAAGAAGATACCATGATGTTTCAGAAGAAAGGATTGATCTATTCCATTGTAGATGAAAAAGGTAATAAGATTGGCATCCCCTTTAAGGCCAGTAGTATTGCAGGAAAACCAACTTTAGACCATCTTGAAAAGCAATTTGAAAAGAATGAAGAAAGGCGTAAACCTTTCAGGGATGATTTAAAAGCGGCAATTGAACGAGTTTTTAAAGGATACCAGACCATCACCAAGGACACCTTTATGAATGACCTGGCCAAACAAAACGTAAAAGGAATATTCCGTCAGAACGAACAAGGCTTTACCTATGGTGTAACTTTTATTGACAACAAAAATAAAACCGTATTTAACGGAAGTGACTTAGGCAAGGCTTACAGTGCCAAATCATTAATGGAACGGTTCAGTAATGTAGATAAGCCAATTCAAAGCATTAAGGAACTAACCAGCTATTTAAAACATCCAACAGAAACCAAGTACCTGAAAAAAGACCGCAATGAAAATCAACCAGAAAAAACTTACCTAAAACCGGAACGGCCTGGTAAAATTCTGGAAAGCCTGTTGGGTAAAGCAGAAGAAGGTGACTTGCCACAAATACCGGAAGACAAACGCAAAAAGAAAAAAGAGCTGCATCTTTAATTTAAACAGGCTCTATACTTTCAACACTTAAATTTATTAACCATGCAAACTGGAGAAGACATACAGGGATTAAGGAAGATCATTGATTTTACCAGGCTCATTAGCTTGTTTATACTGACCATTCATTTTTATTTTACTTGTTACCAAGCATTTCATGCCTGGGGATGGACAGCACCTATTACAGATAAAATATTGCTCAACATAGCCAAGACCGGGCTTTTCCACAACATGCTAAAACCAAAACTATTTGCTTTATTGTTTTTGGGAATCTCATTAATTGGCGCAAAAGGCAAAAAAGAAGAAAAGATAAGAAAACAGAACATTGCGTTTTATATAATATCAGGTTTACTACTATATTTTATCAGTGTACTTTGTTTTTATTTAAAAGCATCAGCCAATATTATAGCAATAGCTTATATAGGATTAACAGGTATTGGTTATCTGCTTATCTTAACAGGCGGTACATTATTATCGCGATTAATCAAGATCACTTTAAATAACGACATATTTAACAAGAACAATGAAACCTTTCCACAGGAAGAGCGACTACTTGAAAATGAGTACTCCATAAATTTACCAGCGATTTACAACCTGAAGGGCAAACCGCGCAAAAGCTGGATTAATATTATCAATCCATTTAGAGGCATACTGGTAGCAGGTACACCCGGTTCCGGTAAATCGTATTTTGTAATACGACATATTATCACTCAGCATATTAAAAAGGGGTTTACAATGTTCTTATATGATTTTAAATATGAAGACCTAACAAAAATCGCCTACAATACCTTAATCAATAATAACAAAGGTTATAAAATTAAGCCTAAGTTTTATGTGATCAATTTTGACGACTTAAGCAGAACACACCGCTGCAATCCGCTTGACCCAGATAGCATGGAAGATATTACTGATGCTACAGAGGCAGCCAGAACCATTATGTTAGGCTTAAACCGGGAATGGATTACTAAGCAGGGAGACTTCTTTGTGGAATCACCGATCAACTTTCTGACGGCTATTATCTGGTACTTAAAAAAATATAAGGATGGCAGGTACTGTACCCTACCACATGTTATTGAACTAATGCAGGCAGAATACGATCCGTTGTTCGCTATCTTAAAACAACAAGAAGAAATTAAAGTACTCATCAATCCATTTGTATCAGCTTTTTTAAATAATGCAAAAGAGCAATTAGAAGGGCAAATTGCCAGTGCCAAAATCGGATTGGCCCGATTATCCTCACCACAATTATATTATGTTTTAAGTGGCAATGATTTTAAGCTTGACATAAATAATCCGAATGAACCCAAAATAGTAAGTGTTGGCAATAACCCGGCTAAAATTCAGGTTTATGGAGCAGTATTATCCTTATACATTTCAAGGGTTATTAAACTGGTTAACAGGAAAAACCAGCAAAAATGCAGTTTGATCTTTGATGAGTTTCCGACTATTTATTTCAATAACATTGATAGCCTTATAGCAACGGCCCGTTCAAATAAAGTATCCACGACTTTAGCGGTACAAGACTACTCCCAGTTGAAAAAAGATTACGGACAGGATCAGGCTGAGGTTATTATGAATATTATTGGCAACGTCATTAGCGGCCAGGTAAACGGTGATACGGCGCAACAACTATCTGACCGTTTCGGCCAGATCATGCAGGATAGACAAAGCGTGACTATCAGTAGTGAAAATACTTCAACCAATAAATCTACGCAATTGGGTGATGCGATTCCGATTTCAACTATATCCGGGCTTTCATCCGGCGAGTTTGTAGGAATGGTAGCCGACGACCCTGATAATAAGATAACACTTAAAGTATTTCATAATGAGATACAGAATGACCATGTTAAGTTAAAAAAAGAGGAAGACGATTATAAACCCATGCCTGTGATTCAGAATGTAACGAATAAACAGGTACAAGAAAATTATTTCAAGATTAAGGAGGATATAAAAAAGTTGTTATCGGATGAAATTTTATTACTTCAGCAAGATAACAATACAAATATTGTTATTGATAAAACCGAAAACCCCAAAGCCTCCCAAAGTATATCCATGTAATATCAGTTTATTTACAATTACAATATGATATTGCTTATAATATCCTCGTAAATCTTAATATCCTTATAATTTACCAATGCCTGAATTTGAACGGAAGTAACTCGAACAGCAGTTCTGGAAATATACTCACATTTATTTAGGGCAGTAGTTTGATAGGTAATTGTGTATAATAGGCATCGCAAATTCACGCAGCTTATCCAAAGTATTCAGGAAAGGCAGAATGGGAACTATTAAAGTGTTTAGAACTTTTTCCAAATCTCCAACACCAATTTTTGCACTGTCGGTCACCTCAAAAACTTTATAACCCTTCAACTTCCGGCACAGTTCTTTGGTAGTCAAGCCGTGCCTATATTTTGGCTCTGAAATGCATCGCGACATTAAATTGCAAGTGCAAATACCCACACACTCTTCTATTGCATTTCTTTTCAAATTAAACCTCAAACCAAGAGTTTCTTAAAACGACTTATTGATGTTTCATGCCTAATATTTAATAAGCTATGATCCTTATTAAATTATCGGAATACATTTTGATTATACCATATTTGAACATATAACCCAATTATGATTAAAGCAAATCCCAAAGACAAGACTTTAGTAATAGACATACTGACACTATCCTTTCAGGATAACCAAAGTGTTAATTATATTGTTAAACAGGATAGCAAAAGAATACAGCGTATTCGGGTATTAATGGGGTATTCGTTCGAAATATGCTCATTATTTGGTGGTGTATACCTATCCAATGATAAAAAAGCATGTGCGTTGATATTATTCCCTGATCAAAAACGTACAACACTTAAATCAATATTCCTTGATCTCAAGTTAATACTTTTTTGTGTGGGAGGGGGAGGCATCCAAAAAACACTCCACAGAGAAAGTATGATTAAAAAGATACAACCGAAAGAAAAAATGTACTACTTATGGTTCATAGGAGTAGACAAGGCACATCAACATGCAGGCATTGGCAGTAAATTACTCAAAGAAGTTGTAGAAGATAGCAATTCAAAAAAGCTTCCTATATATCTGGAAACTTCGACCTTAAAGAACCTGCCATGGTACGAGCGATTTGGGTTTAAAATATATAATGAACTCAAACTTGGCTATACTTTACACTTTTTAAAACGCGATGCGGAAAAATAATAAATACATATATGCTGGTATTCGGAACACAAATTCACATTGTTACTTTTATTTTTATCGTGTTGGAATTTTGCATGTTCATTTTCCAACTCTTTTATTATTTGTTACGCCCGGAGGATAAAGGCCGTTTATGGTACCTTTTGTTGCTTTTATTGTTTCAGTTTTATAATATAACCGGGGGGCTTTTTCCTGATCCCAAAATTGATATACCCATACCCACACAAGAAATGATCGCTTATGGCAGTGGGTTTCTAATGGCCTCTTTTTTTCCGTTCTATTTTTACAAAGCATTTGATCTAAAATCCTTGCGCTGGCACGCTTTATTTGGCGTTCCTTTATTTTTGATCCTACCCTACGTGATTTTTTTCGTGATTGTATATGCCATTAATGGCAACCTGAATGTTGATATCAGGTTCGGCATGATAGTACCGTTAATTTACTCGCTGATCTTACTTTGGGTGATATTCCGTGCTATCCGAAATAAATATGAAGTGAATAGGAATAAAAATAAATACTTGGAAGAGATCGCGTTGTACTGCGCAGTTGTCCCGTGGGCCGCATTGGCATTTTTTGGTCTGGTGGAAGAAAGCCAATTGCTAGAAGTATTGTTTACCAATTCGGGTATTGTTGTGATTACCATCGTGTTTATCACAAAATATGTCAAACAAGAAAGGATAGCGCATGCCTTGTATACAGAGTTGGCTACAAATGAAGCAAGGCCAAATGCACTTTTAAAGAATTGCAGGCAATACCTATTCACGGAAAGAGAAATTGAAATTGTACAATTAATTCGACAGGCTTTTAAGTATAAAGAAATAGCTGAAAAGTTGTTTATCTCTGAATCTACTGTTAAGAAGCATATAGAAAACATTTACAAAAAAGCTAAAGTATCTGGCAGAACAGAACTGATTAATAAATTGGAAGCTTAACGATAAACAGTGCTTTAACCTTTATTTTGATCCTAAATACGCATAATTGCGTACTATAAAGTCGTACAAATACGTCTTATAGCGTATTGCCTTCTCGTTTGGGCGTGAGTACTTTTGACCTGATGTTTAAAGTATTCATTAAATTTCAGATCTATAAGACTAAATAATTACTCATCCCTTCCTAAGTGAAAAATTGTCGCCGGTTAACAGGCTAAGGCGGGGCTCATTTTAATTATTCTTTATGATACATGTTTTTTGTGAGAAGTTGTATATGCAACTGGAAGATGAAATTGAACAAATTGCGATTACAAAACCAACACCTTTAAAGAGATTAACAGCTTCTTTAAATTGTATACGCAAAAGTCTAATGGAACTAAAAGATTACATCATTCAAAATCCTTTAGTTGACCAACAAGAAGAAATTCATTTTTTTAAACAAATCAAACCCAAATTTTATTGTCTGCAAATTTTTGAAATTGAGGTATATAATATCAATAGCGCAATTCCATCCGGTACAGAAGATGATATTTTAGCTTACTACCTCGGCGAACTAAAAATTGTTCAGCGTTTCTTTAACCAAAATCAATTTCATTACCATTATTACCGTATGGATGCTGAGGAATTGGATAAGCTATATTTTGTTCGTGGTACAGAAAATCAAAGCGTATTAATTCCAGTAGTTCCCGACCTTGACCCGACATTTTCTACTAATTGTGATTATATATTTTCCAAAATACGAGCATATGAAATGCTGCGTGATTATTTACTTGCTATCGTCGGAAAATCAGGCCTTGAAAACGATGGGAAGTACCTGAGACATGGACGAAAAAGAGACCCGTTAAACTGGACAGGAGATACAATAAATCTGGTTGAACTTGCTTATGGAATATATGTTACCGACCAGCTTAATGGTGGAAAGGTCAGTTTGGCCGATATTGTTTACTGGCTTGAAACCAGTCTGCATGTTGACCTTAGCAGATATTACCGTCGTTTCGAGGATATAAAAAGACGAAAAAGCAAGAGCAAAACTTTTTACCTCGACCACATGAGAACTTCTATACATCAACGTATAGACGATGGCAACGCACATGTCCCTACAAATACCCGTAAAATTTAATTTCAACTAATTGATTTATAGTTTTTTGTAAAAAATCGTTAGTGTGCAAAATTTTATTGTCAATTAAAAAACTGACATCCGGCAACCTTTGTCCCGTCAACCTGCTGCAATAAGGCAGCAGGTTTTAAACCCAATTATTATGTTATACAAAATCACCTGGCAGCATTACTTGCTGTATGTGGCTATCGCCCTGTTGATCTGGTATGGTATTATCCTATGGCTTTATTACCGGGATGAAGTAAAACGTTTAATAGAACGATCCAATGGCCGAGTTGCTCCCGATGAAGAATTTATTAATGAAGTCGGCGAGGAAGAGGAAGACCTATTAGGAAAACCTGCTGAAGAATACGGCGTGAGCACCGTAGGCAGCGAGGGCATCAGTTTTGGCGTTAAATTGCCGGAAGATGCGCATGCTAATCCATATTCACAGGAAGAATTATTGCAAGGCTTAATACCCGATGTATTGGAAGAAATTAAGGAGGTGATGCATACCATAGAAATCGAAAATGGCGATAAAGAAGATTTCAAGAGCCTTTTTAAACTGGTTTCGAGCAAGTATCCACAGCTTGTAGTAAGCGGTTACCTCGATGCAATTAATAAGATCATTAGTGAAACAGCTCCATTTAACCTAAGCGACGAGGAGTTAAAGCAACTCTGGGAATAGGCCTCATTAAATTTAATCAGTGGTATAATTCTTAGTCTTTCAATCTCAAAAAATATGAAAAATCAATTTATAAGTCATCGGAGGCTTTTATTAGGAAAGCTTTGTCTCTTAGCCTTTACATTAGTAACCTACAGTGCTATGGCGCAGGATGGGAATGCAGGTATTACCGAAGCAACCAACAAAATAAAAAGCTATTTTGATACCGGGTGTAGCCTGATGTATGCCATTGGCGCGGTTGTCGGCCTGATCGGAGCTGTCAAGGTCTTTAATAAATGGAACGCGGGCGAGCCAGATACCAATAAGGTTGCCGCGGCCTGGTTCGGGAGTTGTATTTTCTTAGTTGTGGTAGCCACAGTACTCAAATCATTTTTTGGATTATAAAAAGCATAAATCTCTCCGCCACTGGCGGAGGAGATTTAAAGGAGGTTATATGAGCTCAGTATATCAAATCAATAAAGGCATTAATAAGCCTATAGAATTTCGCGGCCTCAAAGCACAATGGATCGCTTATCTGGCAGGTGGCTTAGTTACCCTACTTATCCTATTCGCCGTGCTTTACATTACGGGTGTAAATGTATTGATCTGCTTGTTTTTAATCGGAAGTTTGGGAGCAACATTATTTATTACCGTGTTCCGGCTCAGTGCAAAATATGGCCAGTATGGGTTATTGAAAAGGAATGCAAAAAGAAGTTTGCCGAACTATCTGAAATTTCGGTCAAGGGAAATATTTATTGATCTAAACAACAAACCATCCCATTCAGGGTGGAAAAAGGAGGTGTCATGGTAGATATGGAAAAAATACTGCCCGTTTATAAAGTCGAAAATCATTCAATCATATCGGCACAGGGTGATATTACCTTAGTTTATGAAGCTACACTGCCGGAAATTTTCACACTTTCTAACCAGGAGTACGAAGCTTATCATCAAACACTGATAAAGGCGATCAAGATCTTGCCTAAGCATTCCATCTTTCACAAACAGGACTGGTTTACAAAGTTGGCGTATAAAAGAAATGCTATAGCTTCAAAAAGCTTCTTATCAGCTTCAAGTGAATGGTTTTTCAATGGCAGGCCTTACCTGCATCATAAATGCTATATCATGCTGACCAAAAAAGCTGAAGACCGGAAAGCAGCCAGTAGTGGTTATAGTGGTATCATGCGTAAAAGCATTGTACCTAAACAAACCATTAATAAACGTTTTTTTTATGACTTCCTGGAAAAGGCGGGACAGTTTGAGCGTATCCTTTCAGATAGTGGTTTTGTCCAGTTACGCAGGCTCATTGATAATGAATTGGCCGGGACTAAAAAAGAACCGGGTATAATTGAGCAATATTGTTTTCTGCTTAATGAAAATGATCAGCCCTTCATTAAGGATGTTCATCTGAAAGACGACATTAGAATTGGTGATGACCATTGCAAGTTATTTACCTTATCAGATGTTGAAGACCTGCCAGCACTTTGTGGCAGCCGTGTCAATTACGATAAATATAGCACTGACAAGACTAAATTTAGCATTGGTTTTTCTTCCCCGTTAGGTTTATTATTGGATTGCAATCATATATACAACCAGTATGTTTTTATTGATGATGCACTAAAAACGCAAAAACAATTGGAACAAAAAAGGTTAAGGCTGCAATCATTGTCCGCTTATTCCCGTGAGAATGCCATCGCAAGGGATGCGACCAGTGACTTTCTGAATGAAGCTATAGGTCAGCAACGCTTACCTGTTAAGGCTCATTTCAATGTACTGGCATGGGTAGATAACGCAGACCAATTGCAGGAACTCAAAAATAAGGCAGGTTCGGCAATGGCGCAAATGGATGCCAACTCAAAACAGGAGACTGATGGCGCACCGCAGATATGGTGGGCAGGTTTACCGGGTAATGCCGCAGACTTTCCGATGAATGACACCTTTGATACTTTTTTGGAACAAGCAACCTGCTTTTTAAATCTGGAAAGTAATTACCGTAGTTCCGAAAGTGGGTTTGGTATCCGTTTGGGCGACCGCCTTTCCGGGAGGCCTGTTAAAGTTGACATTTCAGACGAGCCAATGAAAAAGGGTTATATCACTAACCGCAATAAAATGATTTTGGGGCCAAGCGGAAGCGGTAAGAGCTTCTTCACCAATCACATGATCCATTCCTATTATGAACAGGAAGCCCATATCGTCCTTGTTGATGTTGGCCACAGTTATAAGGGTTTATGTGATTTGGTTGGCGGATATTATTTCACTTATGATGAAAATAATCCTATCCGCTTTAATCCCTTTTACATAGCGGAGGGCGATTTGCTGGATATTGAAAAGAAGGAAAGCTTAAAAACTATGCTTTTAGCGCTCTGGAAAAAAGAAGATGAAAGTTACGGTCGGTCGGAATATGTAGCAATATCCAATGCCATCAAACTTTATTATGAATATCTGGCTAAACATCGGGAGATATTCCCTTGCTTCAATTCCTTTTATGATTTTCTGACACAGGAGTTTACAAAGGTATTGAAGGATGGCAAGGTAAAAGATAAGGACTTTGATATCGGAAATTTCCTATATGTGCTTAATCCATATTACAAAGGTGGCGAATTTGATTACTTGCTTAACGCGACTGAAAACCTGGATCTGCTCAACGAGCGCTTTATTGTTTTCGAGCTGGATAACATTAAAGACCATGCGATATTATTTCCGGTAGTAACCATTATCATCATGGAAGTTTTCATTTCCAAGATGCGAAAACTACCTAAAAACGTCAGAAAGGTAATATTAATTGAGGAAGCATGGAAAGCGATCGCGAAGGACGGCATGGCGGAATACATCAAATATCTTTTCAAAACAGTCCGTAAATTCTTTGGTGAGGCTATTGTAGTAACGCAGGAAATCGAGGATATTTTAAGTTCACCCATTATAAAACAGGCGATAGTCAATAACTCCGACTGTAAAATATTGCTTGATCAAAGTAAGTATCAGAACAAGTTTGATGACGTACAAACGCTGTTGGGGCTGACAGATAAAGAACGCGCCTTAATCCTGAGTATGAACAAGGCAAATGATCCGTCGAGAGATTACAAAGAGGTCTTTGTTAGCTTGGGCAGCCAGTCATCAAAAGTTTACCGCACGGAAGTATCACCAGAGGAGTACTACGCCTATACCACAGAAGCCGCCGAAAAGGCTAAAGTCCAGCAATACACCAAACGCTTCGGCAGCATTGAAGATGGTATCCGTGTTCTGGTAGACGAACAAAGGAAAAATCAATATTAATCATTAACTAATCGGTGTAATCAAAACCCATCGGTGCAATAATTAATCAAATGAAAAGAGCCTATTTTATTTTAGCGTTAGCCATTATCGGATTATCCGCGTGTAATAACGACAGGGATAATATTAAAGCCTTCATTCCGGGTACCTATACCAAAGAAGCCAAAAGCGAATATAGCCGGGCCAATGATACGTTAACCATTACTCCGTTGGGCGGTAACGCTTACCTTATTGTGCAGTCTACCGGATACCAATCTATAAAAAATGGAAAACCGCTAAGCAAACATTACAAAGTACATAAGCTAACCGGCATATATGACCCTCAAAAACAAGTAATGGACGAAACCACTATTGGGCGGATATTTATTTTCAGTCCTGAAAAAAAGCTGCTATTGGTAAATTCCGCCGAGTATCGTAAGGTCAAGTAACTAACTCATTTTATTAAGCAAAACCCCCTCTCTTCTGGAGAGGGTTAAGGAAGTGTGTCATGAAAACCACTAAAGGGCTCTTTCATGCCTATTAAAATCAAATTAAATATTATGAAAAAATACATGGTAATTCTGCCAATGAGCCTCATTGTGCTTTTTGTAAGCCTTCCGGAAGGAAAAGCCGATGCACAAATCGCTATTGCAGAAGTAATTAAAGCAGCTATCACCAAAGTGATCAAAGCCATTGACCTGAAAGTTCAGACTATGCAAAACAAAACAATTGAACTGCAAAATTTCCAGAAAGCACTTGAAAACCAGTTATCCAAATTAAAGCTTACGGAAATATCTGACTGGTCGCAAAAGCAAAAAGAGCTTTACGGTAAGTATTATAATGAGCTATGGACGGTTAAATCGTTGATAGCATATTACGAGCGGATCAAGGAAATCACTGAAAAGCAAACGGTATTGGTCAGACAATATAATCATGCCTGGAACCTGCTTAAACAGGATAAGCATTTCAAGCCGGAAGAAATCGTTTATATGCAGAAAGTATATTCTGGTATCCTTCAGGAGAGCGTTAAAAACCTTGATCAGATTCTTTTAGTCATCAATTCTTTCAAAACACAAATGACGGATGCTAAACGACTGGAAATCATCAATGAAGCGGCTGACCGAATTGATGTGAATTGCAATGACCTGAAGCAATTTAACAATCAAAACTACCTACTCAGTATCCAAAGGGCGCATGACCAGGACGAAGTATCAACCTTAAAGAAATATTATGGAATCAATTAGGAAGGTTAAAGGTCAAAGACGAAAGGTACAAGGTTTTTTATGCTGGTTTAGCTTGTTACTGCTACTGCAAACCGCTACTGCCACTATTACTAAAGCGCAAAGCTGGGATGAGTGGTTTAACCAGAAGAAAACGCAGATCAAGTACCTGACCAAGCAGATCGCGGAGTTACAGGTTTATAGCCGTTACTTAAAACAGGGGTATAATATCTCTCAAAATGGATTAGGCACTATTAAGGATTGGACAAAAGGGGAATTTAACCTGCATTCCGATTATTACAGTTCACTAAAAACGATTAAACCTGTAATAAAAGACAATCCCGAAGCCGCCGCTGTCGTGCAATATGCTGGCATCATTTCGGGGCAATTTGACCACCTGAATAGTTTAGACGGCTTGGATATTCATAACCGGCGGTACATCGCAATGGTACAAAATAAGGTATTAGCGGAATGTGATGCTGACATCGCCGAACTACAACTCATCATGACTTCGGGCAAAGTCGAAATGACCGATGATAAACGCATCAAACGGCTGAATCAAAT
>JANXTT010000016.1 GCA_025352225.1 Mucilaginibacter sp.
GCCTTGGGCACCTTACCCTTGACAGTAACCAATTGATTGGCACCTTTAAACAAGGCCTATTAAACGGATATGGTAAAAAGATTTGGCCCGACGGCTTTACCGAAAGCGGCGGATGGGTAAACGGCCAGCGGGAAGGTGTTATAAATATGTATGATAGCAAAGGCAAAAACTTGGGTTATAACACCTATAAAAACGGGGTAAAAAACGGCGATAGTAAATACATTTACATCAATACAGGTCAGGAGATACGAGGCGATTATGTAAATGGCAAGCAAGAAGGAAAATGGGAAGTATCTGCAAGAAACATCCATTTTTACAATGGCCAGGAAATGGTGGTACTTTCAAGACTGGGCTATGTAAACTATCGCAATGGAATAAAACTGGATACTGTAAATGATGCAGAAGCACGGCCAGATTTTAGCCCCAAAAATGATGAAGATAATATACCTATCTGCACCTATTGCAAGGGTAGTGGAGTTATTTACACCGGCGAAAAGTTTATGGGCCAAAACATAACCAAACGCTGCCCACGCTGTTATGGCAAGGGTAGGACTTATTTGAATAAATGAAACTTGAATAATGTGGATAATGAATAATTTACAAATTCTCTTAAAGGTTGGGGCCTCACCAACCTTTAAGAGATTTTTTTCAAGTAATTGTTGCAATTTTATTAGACGGCCTAGTTTAGAAAGGTATGCAGGAGCAGCTGAAAGATATCAACATCAAAGGTGTTGACAGGGCTATATGGTGTTTCTGATCAATTGCATCGATTACTGCAGTTACTATAGGTCATAGTATGGATAGTGTTTTCTTATAAAAATATAAAAATGAAAATTTCAATAAAAATATCTTTGGCATTTATACTTTGCTGCGTTTGTTTTAAAACCGGAGCACAGCAATTATCGAAGACTGATCTTCAAATTGTAAAAGATGTACAAAAAGGTATTGCTACCATAAATGCCAAAAGCGATGGTGGGTTTAAAGATTTAATAATAAACGGTGTTGTAGCTAAAGACACTGATGTGATTTTATACGATGCTTTACCAACAGAATTATTGCATGCAGGCAAATATAGTATCTTAAACTATTTTAATCAAAAGAAAAATATTTATACCTGCACTTACTATAATAGCCACGATGTAATGCTTGCTGAAAAAGCCATGGAAGAAATGAGCTATAGGTTGGGTAGCAATTGGAAACTGATGGCGATAACAAGCGACCAAAAAGATTATACAACAAATTATTTATACTACGACAAAAGATGGGTGGCCTATTGCGAGAAACCAAAAGATGGTAAAACTATGGTAATATCTTTCATGGCTCAATATACTGATGGGGAAGATAATGCTAAAGACTAATAAAATAAATATCAATACAGATACTTTTGTAAAAAACCTTTCAAATGAATTAGATAAAATTGACAAAGAAGTTTTAACCCCTGATACCGTAAAAATTACTAACCTTCAAATAGCTATTGATCCATTAAAGGTAAATCGACTAAGCTCAATATAAAAAATATTCTTTATACTAAAAAGTAGGGCAGACACATTAAAAATTTAACACTTTAATGAGATTCTATTAAGCCATAACTTCGGCGATGTTCGATTAATAATAACTTGCGTAAGACAATAGCTTTTGGGGTAAAAAAGCCTTTAAAAATCAATAGCTTTAATTTATTTTTTTAACATAATAAAGCTATTTAAACACCTTGGTTATGGCGTATACGTTTTTATCACCCGTTCTAAAACTGTTTTAAAATAAGTTTTATACGCGGGTTTGGCATTGTTATTTATAAATAACAAATCGGTACCCTCAACCAGCTTATCATTTTGAAACTCATAGGATTTTGATAGCACCAGCGATACCCCAGGCCTTATATTTCTCCATAAATAGGCAGAACCGCTTGGGTAAGGTTTATTGTTGCTATCCATCAGCTGTTTTTCAGTTTGAAGGGTTACAGGCTTACCATAGTGTTTAAATATGTATGTATTGATAGCTTTCGATTCTGCAATAGTTTGGAAACCAACAATAAGTCCCACCATTTTTTTCTCTACAGTCGAATTAAGCAGCAACGAAACAAAACAATGTTCGGTTAAGGGTATAGGGCCAAAATTAAATTCTGAAACTTCATAGGTTGTATACGATGGCAAAGAAGTCAAGGGTTCGGCCCTATCGGCAGCTTTTTTATGTTTTTTAATAATACCCCCCGGGTCTTCTTTAAAAGTCAGTTTTTCTAAATCTACCCTTTGTTGTGCCATGCACGGATATCCTATAAACGCTGTCAACAAAAACATCAATACTCGTTTCATAAACCTTTGTCTAATTATTTTGATAAACCGGCAATTAACTTTAAAGTTAAAAAAATGAGCAAGATCTATAACTCAAGCCTTATTTTAACCGATTCCATAAAAGTAAAACTTTCACCACAATATACGGATTACATTTAACCGTACTACTACTACTTACTTTATTATACCTGTAGATAGGTATTGCGCTCAGGCAAGGTTTTGTTTAGGTTTGTTATTATCCTTATGTTAATCCTATTTAAATAAATTTTGAGGATTTATTGTTGGATCATTTTTGTTATGATAAGCAAAACAGCATAAAATGACGTGTAAATTTTAATTTCATTCCTTACAAGCCAAACATGCGTATTAACTACAGATGGGCATGTTAACAGAAAGAATTGAACTTTTTTTACGCGACAATTTATAAAAGAAAAAGACGTATCTTTCGTGATAGGCGAGCAGTTTGCGTTCCTGATTAATAGCATGAAATTAACTAATAATATAAGGAAAGACAGATTTAAAACGATGATGATATTACTTGGAACAGGTGTTTTTTTATTTAGCTGTGACAACACCGGCAAACTGTTATACAAAGCAGGAAAGTACAGTATCCGCAAAAAAAATATTGTGAGTTATTATCAGGCCTCACCAGATCTTTTTGTAAATACTGGTAGCGGCGAGGTGAAGATTAACCTTAACCGTTTTGGCAAACGTTTGATCCCACAGGAAAAAATTACCACCATTACAATAGCTCAGGTTGCAAATGATTCTATCCTAATACATTTTAGTACCAGCGACACCCACATTAAAATAAA
>JANXTT010000022.1 GCA_025352225.1 Mucilaginibacter sp.
TATGTCGAGTCCTAAAAAAGGTTGACTATTTTGGTGATACAATAATTGATAAAAAAGTTCAAACATCCACCAAAGATGTTTGAACTTTTTGTTTGTAGGTTTTTACTTTAATAGCTTGTTGACGATGCATTTGTATTGGTGTTAACATATTGCAACTTAAGTGCGGTCTTAGGTGATTGTAAGCCGATATACCTTGCCTGGTTTGCTTGATAGCTTCTTTAATATCGTTCAACTGGTCACCAAGTCCAAACTCATCCTTAAGGATGCCATTCACCCTTTCGGCAACAGCATTCTCGTAAGGGTCGCCGTTCTCGGTCATGCTGATCGTTATATTATTGGCTGCTAAACATGCTGTATAAACTGAACTGCAATATTGCAAGCCTCTGTCTGAGTGGTGAATGAGGGGCATATCCTTGTATTGTCTTTTGCTTAGCGCCATTTCTAATGCCTTATGAGTAGATATAGCCGTCATATTATCACATAGTTGGTAGCCCATTATTTGTTTCGAATAAGCATCGGTAATTAAATGCAGGTACAAGTTACCTTCTTTAGTATCCAGATAAGTAATATCGGCCACCCAAAGCTGTTCGGGCCTGATAAGTTCAATGTCTTTGACCAGGTTAGGATATTTACGCATCCAGTGCGTGGAATTGGTCGTCCGAACGTATTTCTTGCGGGTTGGGACAAGCATCCCTTCCGTTCGTAATAACGCAAATAGTTTATCCCTGCCGATATCGATAGCTTTTTCTTTAAGCAGATAATGAACCTTGCGTGTTCCTAAACGGGGCATATCGCGCCGCAGTTCCAATATCCGTGGCTTCACAAAGTGCCACATTATTTCTTTCTTCTGACTGGTTTTAATGGTTTTATAGTAAGCCTGTTTACTCAGGCCAAACAATGCACAACACCTGCTCACTTTTCGGGGGCGGGTTTGGGCAAGCTCACTGATCGTTTGGCGCCGTCTTTTTTTAACAGGTCGATCCCGTCTTCCCTTTTCACTATCTCAATGAGCATTTCGTAAGCCAATACCTTGAACTTCTCGTCCTCCAGCTGCTTTTCCAGTTCTTTAATTCGTTGTTTTAGTTTGTCTTTCATAGGTCGTCCTACAAGGGCCTTTTCTGTATACGCTAAGGTAGCATATTGTTGGCTCCATCTGGTAATACTCGATTTACCTCCGATGGCATATTTTGCCCGCAGTTGAACCATGTTTAACAACCCCTTGTTCAATTCCTGAACAACTTTCTTTTTGAACGCTACACTATAGCGTTTCGAGACACCATGTGCCTCTCTAACTAATTGGTCTTTCATGACGTTGACTTTTTTTAGTCAACTTTTTTCAGGACGGGACAATAGGTTTACACATGGGTATTTGTGGGTGTTTTTAAGATAGTATCAAGTAGTTAGTATCAAGTATCAAGTATTTTTTTCAAAAACAGACATGGGTATTTGTGGGTGTTTTTAAGATAGTATCAAGTAGTTAGTATCAAGTATTAAGTATTTTTTTCAAAAACAGACATGGGTATTTGTGGGTGTTTTAGTTTGTGGCAGGCCTTTGTTCTCAACCAGGTGTTTAAAGTCTAACTACTTGATACTAGCTACTTGTTTCAGTAGTCACTATTTAAATATAACGAAAATCTTTGGTTATAAAAAGTTAAATAATATTAATATCTTGCATCAACTGGATAATCGCGAAACGATTTGATAAGTTTAAAATTAATTGGGTGATTTGCAAAAGTATTATATATAGTGATCATGCTGTATCTCAAATGTTTAAAAGGATATATCAACATTAGATGTAAAGTTAATTATTGAAACAAAAGAAATTATAGCCGAATATTGGCATGATAAACCATATCCAAGTTTCTTGTTGTTAGGATATATCGGTGAAAGGCCTATTCATGTTGTTGTCGCGCAAGACTTCAGCTTGAGCAACTGTATTGTTATTACGGCCTATGAGCCTGACAAAGGTATTTGGGAACCAGGATTTAAAATTAAAAAATGATGATTATGGATTGTGTATTGTGCAAGGTAGGAACAACGGAAAAAGGGCATGTAACAGTAACACTGGAAAAAGGTAATTCTATTATTTTAATTAAGGACGTACCTGCCGAAGTCTGTTCAAATTGTGGCCATTATTATCTTTCAGAAGCAATTACAGCTCAGGTGTTGCTGAAAGGTAAAGAGGCAATTGATAAAGGAGCTGAACTGGAAATTATTAAGTTAAAAGTAGCTTCATAACCAATGTTCACCCGGTGCTTCGGTTGTTAAACTGTACAGTTTTAATAATAATATCAGTAACTCCAAAATATCATTACAATTTTTCCAGTGTAATAAACGAGTAACTGAACTGATGTTGCTCGTCGGTTTCATGGTCTTCGCGGGCGGTTTCTTTCCAGAGGGTATAATCAATTTCAGGGAAAAACGTATCAGCATCAAAAGCATGATGAACAATGGTGAGGTATATGCGGTTGGTTATCTGCATGGCCTGCTTATATATTTCGGCACCTCCAACAATCATCACCTCTTCTTCGGTTTTACATAGGTTTATAGCAGCCTGTAAAGAGTTTACCACCTCACAGCCTTCAATGGTTAAAGCCTGCCGGGTAATAATAATGTTTCTGCGCTTTGGCAATGGCTTGCCTACCGAATCGAAAGTTTTGCGGCCCATAATTACCGTATGGCCCGCTGTTATATCCTTAAAATGCTTTAAGTCCTTAGGCAAATGCCAAAGTAACTGGTTATTTTTACCTATGGCGTAATTTTGGGCAATAGCTACTACTATGGTTATGTACATGAGTTAATTGGTATTATAAAATGTTAACCATTATTGGTTAATGGATCAAACTGCCACGGCTCCCTTTATATGCGGCCATGGATCATAATTCTCAAGGGTAAAATCTTCAAATTTAAATCCGAATATGTCTTTCACCTCCGGGTTTATTTTCATGATCGGCAGGGGGAGCGGCTCTCTACTGAGCTGCAGGCGGGTTTGCTCCAGGTGGTTGTTGTACAAGTGCGCATCGCCAAAAGTATGTACAAAGTCGCCGGGTTCCAGGTTACATACCTGTGCCATCATTAAGGTTAACAACGCGTACGATGCAATGTTAAAAGGCACGCCCAAAAATATATCGGCACTGCGTTGGTATAACTGGCATGATAGTTTCCCCCGGGTCTCGCCTTTTGATACATCTGCAGGTTGCACATAAAACTGAAACAGGCTATGGCAAGGGGGGAGTGCCATATCTTCAACATCGGCAACGTTCCATGCCGATACCATGATGCGCCGCGAGTCCGGGTTATTTTTAAGCTGGTTTACAACCTGACTGATCTGATCAATATGCCCGCCGCCGGGCTTTGGCCATGATCGCCACTGGTAGCCATAAACCGGGCCCAGATTGCCATTGGCATCAGCCCAGGCATCCCAAATGCGTACATCGTTTTCTTTGAGGTAGCTAATGTTGGTATCGCCGCTCAAAAACCAGATCAGCTCATGTATGATCGATTTTAAGTGTAGCTTCTTAGTTGTTACCAACGGAAAGCCATCCTGTAAGTTAAAACGCATCTGGTAGCCAAAAACGCTAAGGGTACCTGTTCCGGTACGGTCGTGTTTTTGGGCGCCGTTCTCCATCACATGGCGCATCAGGTTGAGGTATTGTTTCATTGCTCGTTTTTAATTATCGGGTGAATAGGATTAATGGATTTTAATGAGTTTAAAACCCGTGCGAATTTTCCGTTGCCAAATAACGCATTAACCAATAACTATTCCCACACAAAGAAAAATAATCTAATTTTGGTATCCTATCGGATGTGCAAAAATACAGGCCGTGTTAATCATTATCATGATCAATTTTCCTAATGCTAAAATAAATATAGGCTTAAACATCACCAGCCGCCGCGGTGATGGTTACCATAACCTGGAAACAGTTTTTTATCCCATCAAAATTAACGACGCGCTGGAAGTAGTTGCCAGTGATGTGTTAAGTTTTGAATCATCGGGCCTGGGTATCCCCGGCAGGGTAGAAGATAACCTTTGCGTACGGGCCTATCACCTGATAAAGCAAGATCACCACGTACCGCCCGTTAAAATTCATTTGCATAAACACATTCCTATTGGAGCAGGTTTGGGAGGAGGGTCGGCTGATGCCGGATTTTTTATTAAGCTTTTAAATCAGGCGTTCGATTTAAGCCTATCCACAGTCGATATGCTGAACTATGCAAGGCGGTTGGGTGCTGATTGTGCTTTCTTTATCGAAAGTGCCCCAGTTTTCGCCTATGATAAGGGCGATCAGTTCGAACCTGTACCACTTGACCTGTCTGCATATCACCTGGTATTGGTAATGCCACCCATACATGTATCAACCTCCGAAGCGTACCGGGGGGTTAAGCCCGCGCCCGTAAAACAGTCGCTAAAAGAATTGATTGCCTTGCCGGTTGATGAATGGCGGCAATACATTAAAAATGATTTTGAGGATCACCTGTTCAGAAGCCACCCCGGTATCCGGGGAGTAAAGGCTGCCATGTACCAAGCCGGGGCATTATACGCCAGCATGAGCGGGAGCGGAGCATCCGTTTTCGGGTTATTTAAAACCAAACCCGATCTCATTCATTTGGAAGAAGCAAACCAGGTGTTTTATGGGGTATAGTTTAGAGTGAAAAGTGTATAGTTAAAAGTTTAAAGTTAATGAGTTTAGTTTTACCTGGTAATGTTTTGAAAATTACCCAATGCATCATCGTCTGATACCATCGTAACCACAAATTGTACATTTTTTGCTGCCATTGCAGGCGTAGTACACCGGGTTATAAACTCCTGGTCAAGCTCGTTAGCTTTACTCATGGTACGGTTATAAACTTGCAGATGATAACCTGCTTTTACCAGGTTTTTAGCCATCGGCGCGCCCATGCTTCCCAAGCCTATAAAGCCTATTTTTTTCGGTTGAGTGTTAGCAGTTTCGGGGGCCTGGGTTTGGTTTTTCATCAGTTATACTTGGGGTTTAAACGCGTTGAAAATTCTTATGGTTAGATTGTTTTTTAGATAAATTATTTAAGCCAAAGCATATAGTACAAAATTGATAACTCAATGTATATAATCCCGATCTTCGTCGCTTAGTGTACCGGGTGTGGTATGGGTAGGGTTGATGTCCGTTGAGTGGCTGGTATCTATTTTAAACTTACGCGGACGGGCAACCAATACCCCGAGTATAAAACCGGTTACTACAAAAACCGCCATGATGACAAGGTTTGAAATGTAAACCTGCGAGAACAGGATGTTGAATTTAACCTCCTGGTTGTTCTGCATAATAATCACCGTAAGGATGATGGTGACGATAATAATGAAAATTGTTTTTAAGCGCATAAGATATAGTTTGAACAGTTTACCGAATATGAAGTTTTAAAAAAGTTAATCAAAATTATAGCCTTATAAATTTAATGATACGGCGGATAGTTAGCATTCTTAAACGAAATTTAACCCCACCATTATTAATAGCTGATCAATTTTTTGTAGCCGTGTCTTCAATGGGTTTTACAATTAGGAGTTCCGCATATTTTCCTAAGCAGAAAAATTGAAGTTTAAAACCAAAATTTAGCAACAAATTCAACCGTATTTATCAGTGATTAAAAATGCTGCTCTAAGGCGGTGTTTTTTTAATGTTTCATACTTTGGGGTTCGCTACACTAACAAAGGTACTGCTGGTTATTTTGCTAACTGTGAATTTTTACTTTTATATTTTGAACTCAACTATCTGATAAATAATATTTTATACATAAAATTTTAATCAATTCATAAGCAATGCTAAAAATATTAGTTATTAGCTTATTTGCGACACAATATTTATATCAACTATAGCTTTTGTTAAATTTCATAACTTATTGATTATAAAGTTTTTTTGTTTTGTTAAATTAAATATTTTTTAGTCTTACTGTTCCAAAAATAACTTTAAATTAGCCTATTTTAATCCGCTTTTTGCTTTTTACATTTTGAGCTAATAATACACTAAGTTGAAAACTAATTTGCCCTGTGTTTGATTATTTTAGACGTTATGAGCCTAAGGATGGTTGCGTTGTAGCTTGTCTTAAATCGCTTTAAAATGCGTGTGGTGTATACGGAATTATCCCCTACTCAATAGTAGCGTGTATAGATATGGTAGTCAAAATAAGGAAAACTAGCTTCTGCGATTATTGATTTGCTTCTGCATTACTGGAAACAAAAAGATAGTGGAAAGGATAATGCCGGCTCCAGCCCAAAAGCCCGCTGTCATTTTATCAAGATCGCCAAAAAAAATAAAAGCCATAATTATACCGTATACCGGCTCAAGGTTTGTAATTAAAGCTACGCGGAAAGCTGAGAGTTCGCGCATTACCGATACCCCTGCAACGTAAGCCAACGAGGTGCAAATGGTGCCCAAAATAATTAAGTAACCTATGTCCGATGGGATAAGTTTCATCAAATTATTAAACCCTCCGCTAAATAAAAGGTATAGTGTTATCCAAAAAAATGCACCCAATAATTCGTAAAAGGCAATTACAGGTGCTGCCTGGCTTTTAATTTGTTTTGAGTTTATGATAGAAAATATACTGGCAAATGCGGCACTCAGCAAGCCCAATACTATACCCTTAGTGTATTGTGTTTCAAATTTAAAAATGAGCAATATGCCGGTTATTATCAAAAACCCGGCAAAAATCTCGAGCTTTGAGATCTTTTTTTTGCTGAACAAAGGTTCAAAAACCGCAGTGAATAAAGTGAGCGATGACAAGCAAACCAGGGTTACAGAAACCGTAGACGACTTGATGGACTGGAAGAATAATATCCAATGCCCACCTACTAAAATGCCGGTGAAAAATAGTTTGAAAAAAGTGTTTTTACTTACCTTGATATCTGCCTTGGTAAGCTTAAAATAGAGCAACAAAGTTACAAATGCAATGAGCACCCTATACCATACAAGGTACACCGCGTGCACATGGATAAGGGCACCTAAAATACCAGTAAAGCCCCATATAAAAACGGTGAAATGTAGGATCACCAGGTTTTTATTTAACTCGTTTTTGGGAGTTAAACCGGGCATTATTTTGGTGCTTTTCGTAACAGATAATAGCCCAATAAACCAAATATAAGGTTGGGGATAAACACCGCTATAATAGGAGGTAACCCGCCTTTTATAGCAAATACATTAGCAAACCGGTCAACTACTATATACGCGAAACATAAAAAGAAACCGATGCCTAATGGCAAACCAACGCCCCCGCGTACTTTTCTTGACGAGAGGGAAACGCCTATTAAAGTAAGCACAAACGCGGCCATGGGGTGTACAAAACGATAGTATTTTTCAAATAACATATCATTTAAAACACCTGTCCCTCTTACTTTTTCTTTTTTAATATTGGTGTTTAGCTCCTTCATCGACATGGCCGAGTACACATTATTATGTAATACAAAGTCGGCAGGGCGCATATCTAAAACAGTATCTTTTTGCGCTCCGTTAACCATTTTTTCCTTCATCCCATTGATATACCGCACCCTAAAATCCTTTATAGACCATACTCGCTTTAAGGAATCATAAACTATTTTAGGAGCAGTGAGCCTTTGTTTCATAACATCACCATCAAATTTTTCCAATACAAAATTATAACCGGCCCTAATGGTATTGTCAAAGGTTTGCATATAAACAAAGGTATGCTCATCTAATTGTATATGTACATCAACCTTTGTGGGGTCGTCCATAATAACATAGGTGTTTTCAAAAGTTATCTTTAATTTATTTGTGAAAGGGATAAGGAACAGATCTGCAAAAAGCGATACTGTAAATATGAGGGTCGCGCAAATTAAATAAGGCCTTAAAAAGCGGTTAAAGCTTGCTCCGCTGGTTAATACCGGTACAATTTCTGTTTGATTAGCCATTTTAGCTGTAAAGAAAATAACAGCTAAAAAATTGATAAGCGGCGATAGCATATCAATGTAGTAAGGTATGCTGCCCGCGTAATATTCAAAAATAACTTCGTTTAGGGTGACGTTGTTTTTTAAAAAGTTATCCAGTTTTTCGGATACATCAAAAACAACAATAACCACTATAAAAATGCCTATTGTAAAAACAAAGGTACCCAGGTATTTTTTGATAATATACCAGTCAAAAACCTTTATATATTTGTTTAAAAACATAGTTATAAGCGTTGCGCTAAAGTTTTTACCATCGTGTTTTTCCAGTTATAAAACTCCCCCGAAATGATTTTTTCTCTCGCCTGGTTCATAAGCCAAAGGTAAAAATGCAAGTTATGCAAGCTGGCTATTTGCGCGCCAAGCATCTCGCCGGAGTGAATTAAGTGACGAAGATAAGCTTTTGAATAGCTTATATCGGCAAAAAGGTCGCTATCCTCATCAATGGCCGAAAAATCATTTTTCCACTTTTCGTTTTTGATGTTGATAATGCCGTTTCTAGTGAACAGCATGCCATTGCGGCCATTACGAGTAGGCATAACACAGTCAAACATATCAATACCCAGGGCAATATTTTCCAGCAGGTTTACCGGGGTGCCTACGCCCATTAAATAACGGGGTTTTTCCCAAGGCAATACTTCACAAACCACCTCTGTCATAGCATACATTTCTTCGGCCGGCTCGCCAACAGAGAGGCCACCTATCGCGTTACCTTCACGCTCGAAAGAGGCAATTACCTCGGCCGATTTTATACGTAAATCTTTATAAACAGAGCCCTGTACAATTGGAAAAAACGTTTGGTTATAGCCATATTTGGGTTCTGTACTATCAAATCTGTCGCAACAGCGTTTCAGCCAGCGGTGGGTCATATCTATAGACCGGCGTGCGTAGCCATATTCGCAGGGGTATGGCGTGCACTCATCAAAGGCCATTATAATATCTGCCCCAATGGTACGCTGTATATCCATCACGTTTTCGGGCGTAAACAAGTGTTTGGATCCATCAATATGCGACCTGAATGTAACGCCTTCCTCCTTAATTTTGCGTACTTCCGTAAGCGAATATACCTGATATCCGCCGCTATCGGTTAAAATCGGCGCATCCCAACCAATAAATTTATGCAATCCGCCAGCCTTTTCTATGGTGTTTAAACCCGGCCTGAGGTATAAATGGTAGGTGTTACCTAAAATAATATGCGCCTTAATATCATCTTTTAACTCCCGCTGATGTACTGCTTTAACTGTTCCGGCTGTACCAACAGGCATAAAAATAGGCGTCTGTATCGTTCCGTGATCCGTTGTTAGCTCGCCCGCGCGGGCTTTTGAGGAGGGATCTGTTGTTGTTAATTTAAATTTCATTTAAGTTGGCAAAAGTAGGAAATAATGCCCTTATTTACAGATGGAATTATTTTATCAACAAAGAGTAAATTTCATTGAATTTTAAGAAATTTGTGCTTTTAAATTTATCCCCAAGTTTTGCAAGAATACATACTGCCGATATTAATAGTTATTTTTCAGATCTGTTTCATTACCCAATTGTATTATCTGATCGCGAATCATAACCGTTTGGCCACATATAAACCGCTGATGGATACTCCGGTTGGTAATTTACCAATATCTGTAATCATATCTGCCCGTAATGAGTACAAAAACCTCAACTATAACCTGCCTTTTATTTTAAAACAGGATTACCCGGACTATGAAGTTATTGTGGTAAATGATTGTTCTTCTGACGAATCTGAATTTATATTGGAAGAGTACGAAAAAGCGTATCCCAACTTTAAAGTGGTTACCGTTAATGAACATGCCCGCTTTAAAACTGGCAAAAAATTCGCGCTAACTTTAGGTATTAAAGCTGCTAAACATGAGCACCTATTATTTACCGACGCCGATTGTATGCCCGCTTCAGAACAGTGGATAAGCCTGATGGCCCGCAATTTTGTTGATCAAACTCAAATTGTATTGGGCTATTCGCCCTATAAAAAAACCTCAGGTTTCTTAAATCTGTTTATTAGGTTCGAAACTCTTAAAACAGCGGTTAATTATTTGTCGGCAGCGTTATGTGGCGATGCTTATATGGGCATAGGGCGAAACCTTTGTTACACTAAAACGTTATTCTTTAAAAATAAAGGATTTGCTTCGCATATGCATGTAATGTCTGGCGATGACGATCTTTTTGTAAACCAAAATGCCACAACTGATAATTTAACTATTGAAATCCATCCGGATGCACATACAATAAGTACGGCAAAGGAAACTTTTATTGCCTATTATAAACAAAAAAGGAGGCATATGGGTGTTGGTAAGTTATATAAAAACAAACACCGTCGTTTTTTAAGTTTTGATGCGATAAGCGGGTTTTTGTATTATGTATTACTTATCGTATTTCTGGCATTAAATTTTGAAGTTATAATGGTAGTTGGCTTATACGTGTTCAGGCTAGTGTTTCAACTGCTCCTTTATAAAAAAATATACAAAAAATTGAATTGCGCCGATTTAATTTGGTGGCTACCGTTTTTTGATATTATTTACTACATTTATTTAAACCTATTTGGTTTGATTGGTACCTTTAGTAAAACAACCCAATGGAAGTAAACGCTAATTTTTCTGATAACGCTAAAAATGATTTTAAACTGGTGAATAAGGCCCGTTTGGGGGATCAAAAGGCGTTTGCCGACCTGATGCACCGTTATAAAGATTCCATATACTTTATGGCCCTTAAAATGGTGAATAACAAGGAAGATGCAATGGACCTTACAGTAGAAACCTTTGCCAAGGCATTTGAAAAGTTAGATAAATACCAGCCCGATTATGCCTTTAGCACCTGGTTATTTAGGGTTGGAACCAATAATTGTATCGATTTTATCCGTAAAAAAAAGCTGAACACCACCTCTATTAATGGTATGGTTGATGATGATGGTGATGACCGGCCAATGCAGATTAAGTCTGACACGCTGAACCCGGAGGAAGTTTCCATGAAAAAGGAACAGACACAGTTATTGAAACTGTTAATTGATAGTTTACCGCAACGCTACCGTAACCTTATTGTGCTCCGCTATTTTGATGAACTATCATATGAAGAGATTGCCGAGCAGCTTGATTTACCTTTAGGTACAGTTAAGGCACAGTTATTCCGTGCGCGTTTTCTGTTAGGTAACATTGTAAATAACCGCAATAAGGATGAGATCTGATATCATATCAAAATATTTCCCTCATTTAACACCTCATCAGCAAAGCCAGTACGAACAGTTATTCGACCTGTATACCTATTGGAACAATCAGATTAATGTGATATCCCGAAAGGATATAGACCTGCTTTTTGAGCGGCATGTATTACATTCATTAGGCATAGCTAAAATAGTTTCTTTTTTACCGGGCGAGCATGTACTTGATGTAGGTACAGGCGGTGGGTTCCCAGGTATCCCATTAGCCATTATGTTTCCAGATACGCAGTTTCATCTGGTTGATTCTATTGGTAAAAAAATAAAAGTTGTGCAGGAAGTGGCCTCGGCGCTCGGTCTGCAAAACGTAAAAGCCTCACATTTACGTGCCGAACAGGTTGATGAAACCTTTGATTTTGTGGTATCACGAGCGGTAACGCAGTTGAAAGATTTTTATCCCTGGGTGAAAAACAAGTTCAATAAGCCCTATCAAAACAAAATACCGAACGGTATCTTGTACCTAAAAGGAGGTGACCTGCAGCAAGAAATTGCCGAATCTGGTTTAAAGGTACGGCAATATGCACTGAAAGATCATTTTACTGAGGAGTTTTTCGAGACTAAGCAGGTAGTTTATGTACGGGTATAGTGGAAGTATTAGATTGCCGTATATAATTTGATTGCTATTATATTTAGTAAAACATTTCACCGTAACGTCAAAATTTTATATTTTAGTTGACAAATTATATGTCAACACTCCACCAGATCGCTTTAACATTTACCAAAAATATTGGCGACCATTTAGCAAAGGTTTTAGTTAGTTATTGCGGCAATGCCGAAGAGGTATTTAAGGCATCGCCAAAAAAATTATTGCAGATACCCGGTATAGGCCCCAAGGTTATAGAACAATTAAATTTTACCGAAGCCCTTGAGCTAGCCAAAAAAGAGTTGGACTTTATTGAAAGGAACAATATTAAAGTACTCTTTTACTCGGATGCGGCATACCCAAAAAGATTGAAAAACTGTGCAGATGCGCCGGCATTATTATATTACAACGGTAACGCCAACCTAAACCAGACCAGAATAGTAAGTATTGTAGGTACACGTAACGCTACAGATTATGGAAAACAATTATGCCGCGAGTTGATAGAAGAGCTTAAAGCCTATGATGTTATTGTGGTGAGCGGCTTGGCTTATGGTATTGATATTGCCGCGCATAAAGAGAGCGTGCGTATGGATATACCCACAGTAGGTGTTTTGGCTCACGGGCTTGATCGTATTTACCCGGCGCAACATAAGTCAGTATCCGATAAGATGATTAATAGTGGCGGCTTAATAACTGAGTTTCCATCGGGAACAATCCCTGACAGGGAGAACTTCCCTAAAAGAAACCGCATTATAGCGGGCCTGGCGGACGCTACCATAGTTGTTGAAGCCAGTATTAAAGGTGGGGCATTAATAACCGCTGAGATTGCCAACTCTTATAACCGTGATGTTTTTGCTTTCCCAGGCAGGGTAAATGATGAACTATCAGAAGGTTGTAATTTCCTGATCCGGAACAATAAGGCCGCCCTGCTGATGTCGGGTGCCGATGTAGCTTATATTTTAGGATGGGAAAAAACCAATGGCGACGTTGCAAAAAAAGCGCAACTCATGTTACCAATTGACCTCTCTGCCCCCGAAAGATTGATATTTGAAACCATACAGCAAAATGCAGGGCAGTTAGGTATTGATGATTTGGCACATAAAACAAATTTGCCCCTGAGCCAACTGGCAATGAACTTGTTAAACCTGGAAATGCAGGGTTTTGTACATTCATTACCGGGCAAAACATATGCTTTAAGCCATTAATTATCGTTTTTAGGATAATCGTAGTATGCAAGCGTGCCGGTATCTTTGGTAACCATTTCCCACGAATCAAATTCAAAACTAATTATCGCAACCGAACAAGTTGGCATATCGTAAACCTCGCCGGTTAAATTATAAAGTAACTGGCTCAAGCCCGGGTTATGTCCAAAGAGGGCAACAAAATTGTAAGCATCGGGTAAGCCATTAATTATAGTTCGCAATGTTGAATAACTAGCTTCGTAAATGGATTGATTATAAGCGGGTTCGGCCAGCTTTAAAGTTTCTGCAAATATTTTAGCGGTTGTTTTAGCTCTTACCGCAGGGCTGCTTAAAATATATTGTGGTATGATATCCTTTTTTAATAGCCTTTTAGCCATTTCAGGCGCGCTTTGCACCCCTCTGGGGTTTAAGGTACGGTCAAAATCGCTAAGCAATATATTATCCCAATCAGACTTTGCGTGTCGAACCAGCATTAATTTCTTCATATTTTATTCAATAGTTATTAAGTTATTATTCCTTCGGCTCATTATTAGCAAACGAAATTATATCGGCTTCTGGTATATCATTCATACATTTAAAATGGCCCAACGGGCATTTTTCTAATCCAAATTTTGAGCAAGGGCGGCAGGGTAAATCAACACCAATAACCACTGCGTCTTTCACCTGGTAAGGTTGCACACCTAATAATTCGGGTACGGTTCCACCCCAAATGGAGGCTATGGGTTTTTTAAACGCTTCGGCAATATGTGTTAACCCGGTATCAAAACCAATAACTTTGGTAGCCTGCGATACGATATATACCGATTGATCCAAAGTAGTTTTACCACAGGCATTATAAACTTTATCACCTAAGATCAGTTTTATTTCATCCCCATTGTTTTTTACATCATCGCCTCCCAATAAAACAACCGGCGATGTGATATACTTACATATGCTTATTATTTTACTATTGGGCATTCGTTTAGTAAAATGAGTGGCGCCTATTATAAAAGCAACATAGTTTTTTTGATGTGTTGAAGGCAATAAAAGCGATAATTGATGGTCTGTTTTAACATAATAATCAATAGGCTGACCGTCGTTTTCAACACCTAAAAAGGCCACGGCTTGCATGTAACGTTCTACCAGGTGAGTTGGGGGTACCAGCTTTAATTTAAACTTTAACGACAGCCATTTGCGGATAGTATGTTTGTTATAAGTTGATGATTTAATATTAACCTTCCGTTTAATAATGCCTGTACGCAGGTTATTATGAAGGTCAATGATATAATCAAAACCTTCTGCTTTTATATCTTCAATCGTATCGGCCAAATCAGGCTTCAATAAATGTAGCTTATTTATGTACGGATTGTTATCTAAAATATATTTAAAAGCGGGCTTGGTTAAAAAATGGAGTTCGGTTTCGTATAACTGTAGTTTTATACAACGTATTACAGGGGTGGTATAAATAATATCACCCATGGAGCTAAAACGGATCAGCAAAATTTTTAAACCCTTGTTATCCAATTTTTTGTTTTGTTAATCCTGATTTTTTGCGGTCAAAAACCTGTTTAATCTCATCTAGGGTAAAGGCGTTTAAACACCGCTCTTTATCAAGGCCGCCTTTGCGGGCCACAAGTACGCCATAATGCATATCCAAAAAACCTTCATTCCGATGCGCGTCAGGGTTTATTGATAGCATAACACCTTTATCAAGCGCGTATTGATGGCATCTCCAGTCAAGGTCAAGCCGGAGTGGGTTGGCATTGATCTCAATTACAACATTGTGGGCTGCGCAGGCATCAATAACTTTTTTATAGTCTATATGGTAGCCATTCCGGCTTAATAATAACCTGCCGGTAGGGTGGCCTAATATGGTAGTATATGGATTTTCAATAGCTTTGATGAGCCTTGCAGTGGCTTTTTCCTCGTTCATTTTAAGGTTTGAATGTACTGATGCTACAATAAAATCAAATTTGCTTAAGATCTCATCAGGGTAGTCAAGTGATCCATCATTTAATATATCCGATTCAATCCCTTTAAAAATATGAAAACCAGTAATCTTTTTATTGTAATGATCTATCTCTTCATGCTGCTGTAGTACTCTTTCAATACTTAAACCCTTAGCATAAAAAGCACTTTTGCTATGATCGCACATGCCTAAATATTGCAGTTTAAGTACATCACGGCAATAAAGTGCCATTTCTTCAATGGTGTTTACACCATCGCTCCAGGTACTATGGTTGTGAAGTGTTCCTTTCAGGTCGGTATAGGTAATCAGTTGGGGAAGGGTACGAGCGGCAGCTTTGTCGATAATTTCAACACTTTCCCGTAACTCAGGTTCAATATACAATAAACCGGCTTTCTCATAAATAGCTTCTTCGCTCTCCGCCCGAAAATCAATATCGGCTATCCGGTTTAAAACAGCCAACACATGCTGTTCATTACCGGTTTGCACAAACACATCTTTATAGAAATTGGCTACGCTGGTAACTGTTATTTTAATAGATAACCCGTTTTCGCTGATACCGGAAAGGGTATCTTGATTTATCACGATGTTATTAAACAGGTTTGCAGTTTGGAGCATTTCAAAAGTAACATCTTTATCATAACATCCAATAACAAAGCTAAGCTCCGTAATAATCTCACACCTGCGGCGATATTCTCCGCATAATAAAATAGCGCTTTCGGGAAGTGTTTTTTGTAATTGTTTAAGCAAGTCATCGGCAAAAGCCTCCACCTTGGCATAAAGGAATTTACCGTTGCTGGCCATTTTAAACTCAATGGCCTTACGTATATCTTCCTGTGTTTTTAAACCAAAACCTTTGGCCTCAATCAGCCTGTTTTCGTTACAGGCATAATATAATTCGCCAATATTTTCAATACTCAGATCGTGCCATATAATGCCTATTTTTTTCGGGCCAATACCTTTTATCGCCAGCATTTCTACCACGCCTGATGGGGTGGCGGTTAATAGTTCTTCCAGCTCGGCAATGGTGCCGTTAGTAAATAGTTCGGTAATTTTTGCCGCGATGCTTTTACCAATACCTTCAATTTTTTCTAAGTCTTCCAATGGCTTTCCCGCAAGGGTATAAGGCAATTTATCCACTTTAAAAGCTGCATTAGCTACCGATTTTATTTTAAAGGGGTTAACCTCATGAAGTTCCATTAACTGGGATAGTAGGCGCAGGGTTCGGGCTATTGCTTTATTTTCCATAGATAAATCAAGCTATAAAAATACAAAAGCCACCGTTATGGGGTGGCTTTTTGTAAATAAAAAGTTAAATTATTTAATCTCTGCTTCGTAAGGCACTCTGGCTTGTACACCAAGCATCTGCGTTACGGTTTTGATTTGATTATAGTATTTATAATTATCACCAAGTTCTGATTTGAGCATTGACATGCGCATTTCGGCGGTCATGCTACGGCCTATATTTTTAAAGGAACTTTTTTGCTCAGGATAGGATACCAATCTATAGCCAGAAATCTTAGCTTTTTTTGCTGCTGAGCGGATAGCATCATTAATATTACCTAACCTATCAACCAATCCAATTTTTATCGCCTGTGTACCTGTCCAAACCCGGCCTTGGCCAATACTATTAATATAAGCTTGTGTTTTGTGGCGGCCGTTAGCTACTGCCTTTGTAAAATCATCATATCCACGGTTAACCTGGCTCTGTAATATAGCTCTTTCCTCGGGGTTTAACGGCCGGGATACGTCGCCCAGGTCGGCGTATTTGCCGGTTTTAACGCCGTCAAAAGTTAATCCTATTTTATCATTAAAAAACTTTTGCATGTTGGGCAATATGGCAAAAATGCCGATAGAGCCAGTTATGGTATTAGGCTCTGCTATGATGGAATCGGCTGCGCAGGCAATGTAGTAACCACCTGATGCTGCATAATCGCCCATGGAAACAATTACAGGTTTAACTTTTTTGGTTAGCATTACCTCACGCCATATTACATCAGAGGCTAAAGCACTTCCTCCCGGCGAATTTACCCGGAGCACAACAGCCTTAACTTTATCATCCAGCCTAAGCTGGCGCAGTGTTTTTGATATTTTATCAGACCCAATGCTGGTTTCTGAGCCTTCGCCACCTGTAATTTCGCCCGAAGCATAAACTATCGCGATCCGGGTGTTGGCATTACCAGAAGTATCCGCGTCTTTTTTTGCACCGTCCGCGTTGCTATAATCAGCAATTTCTATAGATTTAATATTTTTCTTTTTATCAATACCTGTTCTGCTTTTCAGTTCGTCCAAAAGCTCATCTTTGTATTTCAAACCATCTACTAATTTGTATTTTAAAGCATCTTCGGCACTTTGTATCTTCAAATTGTTTGCAATAGCAAATAATGAGTCTTTATTTATTTTACGGCTCTTGCTTATCCCGGTAAGAAAATAATCATATAACGAACCCAGGTATTCATTAACCTGCATGCGGTTCGCATCGCTCATTTTATCCAGAATAAAAGGTTCAACCGCGCTTTTATAAGTTCCTACTTTAATAACTTGCGCTTCAATGCCTAATTTATCTAGCGCGCCTTTAAAGAACATTATTTTAGAGCTAAATCCATGAAACTCAAATATGCCCTTAGGATTGATGTAAACCTTGTCGGCCACGGATGCCAGGTAATAAAATCCTTGGGTGTATATTTCGCCGTAGGCTACAATAAATTTCCCCGACTTTTTAAAGTCGATTAAAGCATTCCGGATTTCTTCAGTTGTAGCCTGTCCCGAAAGCATATAACTTTCATCCAGAAAAATACCTTTAATGTTATCGTCGGTTTTAGCTTTTTTAATATTAGCCAAAATATCATTTAGGCCCACAGTTTTATTTTCATCAAACCCTAAAAAGCCTAATCCCGCTAAAGGGTTATTGGGGGTACGTTCAACCACCGGGTAGTTTAATGCTATCCGTAAAACAGAATTGGATGTGAGATCAACTGTTTTATCGCCGCTGGCAGCAACAACAATGCCGATAATAATTACCACGAAAAGGATAGAGACAAGGAAAATGCCAACTACTGTGGCAAAAACAAATTTGAAGAATTGTTTCATTTAATTTGGAAATACTTTAACTATGCAAAACTACTAAATACATATGGATAACATTAAGAGGTTCAATTATATTATTTGTTACAATAATGGTTAATGTTTTTTTGCTTTTAGGCAGCAATATAGGCGATAGGAGGTGGTTTTTGGCGCAGGCAATAGCGGCAATTGAAAAATCATTAGGTGCTGTTTTTCAAATGTCGTCGGTTTACGAAACTCAGGCGTGGGGTAAAACCGATGAAGCTGATTATCTGAACCAAGTATTATTGTTGAAAATAATAATCGATCCACGAATCCTTTTAAACAAAATACTCGTAATAGAGAAAGAGCTTGGCCGCGAACGGAATGAAAAGTGGGGTGCTAGAACAATAGATATAGATATATTATTTTATGGTAATGAAATTATTAACGAGCCTGATTTAATTATACCACATCCGCAACTGCATAAACGAAAATTTACGTTAGAACCATTGGCCGAAATAGCTCCTGATTTTGTACACCCTGTATTAAAACAAACAATTTTTAATTTAAACAGGTTACAGGATAAGTTGATTATTAAAAAGTTGTAAATTTGTAAACAAGTATTACCTGCGATTATGGCTGAAATGGAAACCTCCAATGAATATTTTGATCTCTCTTTTTTATTAGAGATTGCAGACGGTAGTATGGAATTTCTTGTAGAATCAATAGATATGTTTCTGCAGCAAACGCCCGAACTTATGGGCGTTATTGATAACGCAATTGCAGGGCAGGATATGGCCGGTGCAGCAGGTGCGGCACATAAACTAAAACCCAACCTTGGCTTTTTTGGTATGCTTGGCGGTCAAACTTTATTACAAGAAATTGAAGCTCTGGCAAAACAAGGCGGCGAACAGGCTTTAATTGTTGCTAAGTTTAACGATTTGAAAAGCATTGTTACCCCCAGTTTAGTTATATTACAGCAAATTAGGGACGAAAAAGAAGCCGAGCTTTAAATTTGTTTTAAGTTAAAGCTATAACTTTCCATAATAAGGTTAGCCAATAAATTTTTGCAGGCTAGTTCTACTTTTTCGTGAGCCGCAGTTTCGGTGGCCGCTTCCAGTTCAAGCGTAATATGTTTCCCTATACGTACATTTTGAATTTCTGAAAGACCTAAATTTTTCATGCTGCCAGTTACTGCTTTTCCTTGTGGGTCAAGTATTTCTTTTTTAGGCATTACGTCAATCTCTGCTTGGAACTTTATCATTTGGCAAATCTGAATTGGATGATGGATAGGATGATATAAATAAATATAATTATTGGAATTGCCGCAAATTTAAACATTACAATAACAATTGCCGATAGTACGAGCAATAAATATCTGTAAATATTTTCATCAAAGGTGTAGTTTTTAAATTTAAGCGATATTAATGGGATTTCGGCAACCAGCAATACACACATAACTAAAACAAAGCACGACAGAAAATAAGGGTTCAATATATAGTCGGAGTAAAAATAGCCCTGCTTTAATATAAAAGGGAATGAGGCAATTAAAATGGCGTTTGCCGGTGTTGGTAAACCTATAAATATTTCGGCCTGGCGATCATCAATATTGAATTTAGCTAAACGCCATGCAGAAAACACAGGTATCAAAAAAGCGATAAAGTTTAAGTATTTACTTAAATTATCTATTTGTGGGGCCTGTAAAAAAAGTTGGTATAAAATGGCCGATGGCAATACACCAAAGCTTACCATATCGGCTAATGAATCAAGTTCTTTACCTAGGCTCGAATATGCTTTAAGCATGCGTGCTGCAAAACCATCAAAAAAATCAAATATAGCGGCTATAAATATAGCGTAGGACGCAAATAGTAAATTATTCTGAAAGGCAAAAACTATACCCAGACAACCACTGAATAAATTAGCACAGGTAATAGCATTGGGAAGATTTTTTCTTACACTTTGCATCATTAGCTGTAGCTGTTTACCATATTTACGAAAGTGAAAATGAAATTATTGTGGCTGCTAATTTACAGCCCAATAATTTCATTTCTCTAAAAATATTACGAATTCATGGAGATCAGGAACTCTTCGTTTGTTTTTGTTCCTCTCATTTGACCTTGTAAAAACTCCATTGATTCCTGCGAATTCATATCGGCAAGGTGGTTGCGTAATATCCAAATACGTTGAAGTGTTTCACGATCAAGTAACAAATCATCGCGGCGGGTACTCGAAGCCGTAAGGTCAATTGCAGGGAATATACGTTTGTTGGATAATTTTCTGTCAAGCTGAAGCTCCATATTACCGGTACCTTTAAACTCTTCAAAAATAACCTCATCCATTTTCGATCCTGTTTCTGTTAGTGCTGTAGCAATGATAGTTAACGATCCGCCATCCTCAATTTTACGTGCGGCACCAAAAAAGCGTTTTGGTTTATGCAAAGCGTTAGCATCAACACCACCCGATAAAATTTTACCCGATGCCGGCGCAACTGTATTGTACGCCCTTGCTAAACGGGTAATAGAATCAAGCAGGATTACTACGTCGTGGCCACACTCAACCATACGTTTAGCTTTCTCTAATACAATGTTAGCTATCTTAACATGGCGCTCGGCTGGCTCATCAAATGTTGACGAAACAACCTCGGCACGTACACTGCGGGCCATATCTGTTACCTCTTCGGGGCGTTCGTCTATTAATAATATAATAAGGTAAACTTCGGGGTGGTTACGGGCTATAGCGTTGGCTACATCCTTTAGCAGCATAGTTTTACCTGTTTTTGGTTGTGCTACAATTAAACCACGTTGGCCCTTACCAATGGGCGCAAATAAATCAATTATACGGGTAGAATAATTACCGGCTTCGGTAAACAAGTTAAGTTTTTCCGATGGGAAAAGCGGCGTTAAGTGGTCAAATGGCACCCTATCACGTACTTCAGCGGGTATCCTGCCATTAATAGCTTCCACACGTACCAGCGGGAAATATTTTTCTCCTTCTTTTGGCGGCCTTATGCTTCCTCTAACGGTATCGCCTGTTTTTAGACCGAATAGTTTAATTTGCGATTGTGATACATAAATATCATCCGGAGATGTAAGGTAATTATAATCAGATGAACGTAAAAAACCATAACCATCGGGCATAATTTCTAAAACACCTTCGTTAACAATTACATTGTCAAAGTCAAGGTTAATGGCCGGTTCTGGGCTTTTTTGTTCTGGGCTCCTTGGCTGACTGGCACCAGTGCCATTATTAAACTTGCGTTCAAATTTTTGAGGGCGGGGCTCAGCTGTAACAGATTGCGACGCTTCCGGTTGTTTTACAGGCTGTACGTCATCCTCAGATGGGCTAACTGCATCTACTGATTTGCTTTCAGTCGTTTGCGTTTCATTATCCGATGATTGATCAAACAGGTTTGTATCATTTAATGGAACTTCAACCCGGGGTTCATTTTTAGGTTTAAGTGTACGGATCCTTTTGCGCGGTTTGTCTGTACCTTCTTCTACCTCCTCAATGGCCTTTTCAGTATAATTGGTATTAACGGTTTCTTGTTGTATTCGGGCAGCTTCAATTAATTGTTGCTGTTCAGCAATTCTGGTAATCAGCTCAGCCTTTCTTAGGCCTTCAGCCTCGGCAATCCCAAAGCTTTTAGCCATGGAGCGTAGTTCAGAAACGAGCTTATCGTTTAATTCAGTGATGTTAGACATGTGTTGAATAATATTTTCAAAAGATTTTTTTGAGTAGAAAATTAACTTGCAACCAGCCTGAGTGTATATTAACCTGCAATTATTAATAAATTAATGGAAAATTAAACTGATTCTTTGGTGCAAGAAATTCAGGAAAACGATGCAATTGTAGTTAAAATTTTTATCTTTTCAAATTATTTTGAAATAAAATGTATAATATGAGCGATAACGGGCTAATTTTATTTCTTTTGTAAAAAAATAATACAACTCCTCATGCCTTCTCGTCAGCAAATTATAGATCAGATTAAACAAAAAAAAACGTTTTTATGTGTGGGGCTAGATACCGACATTGAAAAGATACCCACCTTTTTATTGGATAATGAAGATCCCATATACGAATTTAACAGGCAAATAATAGATGCAACCCGCGATCTTTGTATATCCTACAAGCCAAACTCCGCTTTTTATGAAAGCCGGGGAGTTAAGGGTTTGCAAAGCCTGGTTAAAACATGGCAGTATTTACCTGCCGAAACGCTAAATATAATTGATGCCAAACGAGGCGACCTGGGTAACACGTCTGATATGTATGCCAAAGCTTTCTTCGATGAGCAGTCGTCGGGTGTGAGTTTTGACGCTATTACCGTTGCTCCATATATGGGGAACGATAGTGTGATGCCTTATCTGAAATATAAAGACAAGTGGGTAATTTTGTTGGCGTTAACATCATCAATAGGAAGTAAGGATTTTCAATACCTTGTTACTCAGGAGGGGTATTTATATGAAGAGGTTGTAAAAAAAGCCAGTAATTGGGCTGGTGCCGATAGGATGATGTTTGTAGTGGGAGCAACTAAAAGTACCGAATTTGTGAACATCAGAAAGTACGCACCCGATCATTTTTTACTGGTTCCAGGTGTGGGTGCTCAGGGAGGCAGTTTAGATGAGGTTTGTAAATACGGGATGAATAAGGACTGTGGATTGATCGTAAATTCATCGAGGCAAATTATATATGCATCTAACGGAAAAGACTTTGCAGATGCGGCACGTGCCGAGGCCCTTAAACTACAACAGCATATGCAGCTTGAATTGGAAAAAGCCGGGATAATTTAAAGGGATCAATAGCTAATATGCAGCGGGTAATAGCATAAGCAGTTTAGATTTTAGCCGGATTAATTTAGGCCTACCTTGTTCACTCACCATTCCATACTTACCATTCGCCCAAAAAAACATATCTTTAGGCAATGCTTTTTACCGAAGACTTTTTGCAGTATATATGGAAATTCAGGTTATTTGATCTGAACGGACTTATAACTACGGATAACGAGGCTGTAGAAATAGTGTCTCCTGGTTTACAGAACACCAATGCAGGCCCCGATTTTCAAAATTCGAAAATAAGGATAGGAGATACATTATGGGTTGGCAACGCCGAGGTACACATCTCATCATCTGAATGGCGAAAACATGGGCACTCCACAAACGATGCTTATGATAATGTAATCCTTCATGTAGTATATAAAGATGATGAGCCCATATTCAGAAAAAATGGCGCTAAAATCCCTACCCTCGTTTTACATGAACGTATCTCAGCTGAATTATATAACCGCTATCATCATTTAATTTTTGGCGAAAAGCAAATAATACCCTGCGAAGCGGCAATCGGTACTATTGATGGTTTACTTATATATAATTGGCTTACACGTGTACTGGTGGAACGCCTTCAAAAACGTTCAGTTGAACTGATCAATACACTTAATATTAACAAAGGCGATTGGGAAGAAACCTTTTACCAATACCTGGCGGCTAACTTCGGTTTTAAAACCAATGCTTTGCCTTTTGAGTTGTTGGCAAAATCGTTACCTCAAAATATTTTAGCTAAACACAAAAACAATCCCCTGCAAGTTGAGGCCCTGGTTTTTGGTCAGGCGGGCTTTTTAACTGCCGATTTACAGGATAACTACCCTGTAGGATTAAAAAAGGAGTACGATTTTTTACAGAAAAAATATAACCTCAAACCTATTGAAAAGCACTTGTGGAAGTTTTCGCGCCTCCGCCCGCTTAATTTTCCAACTATTAGATTGGCACAATTTGCCGCTCTAATAACACAATCCAATCACTTGCTTTCAAAAGTTCTGGATATTAAAGATCCGGCAGGGTTAGGTAGCCTTTTTACAGGCATTGAGGTAAATACCTATTGGGATGACCATTATCAGTTTGATAAGCCATCAACACTAATTTCAAAAAAGTTAGGAAAAACATCCATTAATGTTTTGTTATTAAATACATTGGCATTATTTTTATTCGCTTATGGTAACCAGCATCAATTAGAGCGGTATGTTAACAGAGCATTGCAATTGTTGGAGCACTTGCCTGTAGAGCATAATAGTGTGATAGAGAGTTTTGCCTCGGTTGGTGTTAAAGTAAAAACAGCCTACGAGTCGCAGGCTTTACTGGAGTTAAAAAACTCATATTGCGATCATAAAAAATGCTTGCAATGTGGTGTAGGTATAAAAATTTTAAAACTGGCCTGATAGATAAAGATTATGTTGCAACGGATTCTTACCTTTTTTGAACGTCACTCATTTGGAGTATGCACCTATTTAGGTGAGCGGTTTAATATTTCAATCGCTAAAATTCGCCTGTTTTTTATCTACTCGTCTTTTTTGGCGGTAGGTTTCCCATTAATATTTTACTTTTTTGCAGGTATTGTATTAGATATACGGAACTATGTAAAGCGGATTCATACCCGGGTTACTGACCTTTAAGCACTTAAAATTTCGGCAATTTCAGTAAAGCCTTTTTCAAGTGCCAAATCGGCAGGTAGTTTGCCGCCTTCCATCCGTACGTTTACTTCTGCACCATTTTCCAATAACAAAATCAATATTTCCAGGTTGCCATTCTGAGCCGCCGTATGTAACGGTGTAACCCCTGCTTGTTGCTTTACATTTACATTTGCGCCGTTTTCTATCAGCATCCGGGTTATTTCCAGTTGGCTGGCAGCTACAGCCGAATGTATAGGGGCAACATTAAAGCCGTTTTTAGAGGCCATATTAACATCAGCACCCTTCAAAACCAAAAAACGGGCTATCTCGGGCTGGCCAAAATAGCAGGCAAGGCCCAACGGCGTAAAGCCATCATCCGACAGCTCATTTACCAGTTCAGGGTGCGCATAAACTAAATGTGCAACCACATCAAATTTGCCTATGGCGGCTGCTTCAAATAAAGTGAGTTCGTTAAGGTATTTAAGTAACACAGCAATAGCTGCTGGTTTTTTATAATAACAAGCCAGCATAATTGCCGATACGCGGTGGGTTGTTACGCTGGCTGCAAGTTCCGGGCTTTTTTCAAGCAGGGAATTAAGGCTCTCCAGATCGTTGTTTTGAATATAGTGCTCCAGTTTATTTAAACTCATTACCTCAATATTACTAAAAATTAAAAATCATTACAAATAAGTTGTTTTATCTATTAACTTTATATTTGCGCTTTAACGCTGTTGTATACGATGCCTGTAAAAGGAAACCAATTCAGATCTAATAATTTTAAAGAAGAAAGTAATCCAAAAGCTTCCTCCAAAGCTGAGAAGCCTCAAAAGCAAAAGCCTGAGCCACTTCCTTCCTTTGATTTGAAGGATGGCCGTTACGTAAAGGTAATGGGCTTGTTTTTTCTGATCAGTTCGCTTTATTTCCTTATCGCGTTCACTTCCTACTTGTTTACCTGGCAAGAAGATCAGAGCTATGTTTCAAAAGCAAATGGCGGCTGGCATAACTTATTCAAAACCACGCAGGAACTAATGGATAATGGGGTTAAAAACCCAATGGTTGATAATTGGCTGGGTAAATTTGGCGCGTTGTTGTCCAATCAATTTATGTACGAGTGGTTCGGGATAGCGTCCTATATATTTATAGTGGTGTTTTTTATTATAGGGTATCGTTTTCTTTTTAAGGTACGCTTATTCTCATTGAGCAAAACCCTGGCATATGCTTTTTTTGGTATCGTATTTTTCTCAATCACAATTGGTTTTGTTCATGAGCTTATTAGCGATTACCCGCATTTTTTAGAGGGCGAGTTTGGCTATTGGAGCAATAAATTACTTGATGCGCAGATAGGGCAGGCTGGGGTTGCGGGTTTACTTGTTTTTGCCGCGTTAACATTCCTCATCATTGTTTATAATATTGATTTTAAGCTTCCCCAAAGGCGTAAAAAAGATAGCCAGGCTTTTGGCGATGGTGCTGTTGAGGGCGATGACTTAATTACCAACTCTATTTTTGACCCCGAAGCTGCCATTGACCCATTAGAGTGGCAGGGTAGAGGACCAAAATTGCAGCAAGGGATTGTTTTGAACCCTAACAGGCCATTTCAAGATGTGGAGATAGAAACAGAACCCGAAAAACCTAAAGGGCCAGTTTTTAATATTGAAAAACCGTTCCACGAACCCGTAGTATTAATGCCTGAGGCAAGCGAAGATACTGAGATCCCGTTAACTGTTGGCGATACAAGGCCAAACCCTATATTGGGTATTGAAGAGGAAGATGCTGTTACGGCTGATTCGCTGGTGGAACAATTTGGAGCTTTTGACCCCCGGCTCGACCTTTCTTCGTACAAGTTCCCTACCCTTGATCTGCTCGAAAATTACGGCTCAAATAAAATATCGGTCAATACGGAAGAGTTAGAGGCCAACAAAAATAAAATCGTAGAAACACTGAATCATTATAATATCGAGATTGATAAGATTAAAGCTACCATAGGCCCAACCGTAACCCTTTACGAAATTATACCCGCGCCAGGTGTTCGTATCTCCAAAATTAAAAACCTCGAAGATGACATTGCTTTGAGTTTAGCGGCTCTGGGTATCCGTATTATAGCACCTATGCCGGGGAAGGGTACTATTGGTATTGAAGTACCAAACCAGCACCCCGAAATGGTTTCTATGCGGTCGGTAATAGCTTCCGAAAAATTCCAGTCTACTACGATGGATCTGCCCATCGCGCTCGGTAAAACCATATCAAACGAAATTTTTATTGCCGATTTGGCTAAAATGCCCCACTTGCTGGTAGCAGGGGCAACAGGTCAGGGTAAATCGGTGGGTATAAATGCCATACTGGTGTCCCTACTTTATAAAAAGCACCCTGCCGAGCTTAAATTTGTATTAGTAGACCCCAAAAAGGTAGAGTTAACACTTTTTAGAAAAATAGAACGGCACTTTTTAGCCAAGTTGCCTGATGAGGCCGATGCTATTATTACCGATACCAAGAAGGTAATTAACACGCTCAATTCGTTATGTATTGAAATGGATCAGCGGTATGATTTGTTGAAAGACGCGCAGGTGCGAAACCTGAAAGAGTATAACGCCAAATTTGTAAACCGCAAGCTATTACCCACAGAGGGGCATCGGTATTTACCCTTCATCGTATTAATTGTTGATGAGTTTGCCGATTTGATGATGACTGCCGGTAAGGAAGTAGAAGTGCCTATTGCCCGTTTGGCCCAATTGGCCCGCGCCATAGGTATACATCTGGTAATAGCTACCCAGAGGCCTTCGGTGAATATTATTACGGGTACCATTAAAGCTAACTTCCCGGCACGTATAGCGTTTAGGGTGCAGTCTAAAATTGATTCGCGAACCATATTAGATTCTGGTGGCGCCGATCAGCTTATTGGCCGGGGAGATATGTTATTGTCTACCGGGAATGACCTCATCCGCCTGCAATGCGCGCTTGTTGATACCCCCGAAGTGGATAAAATATCAGATTTTATTGGGGCGCAACGCGGATACGCTACTGCCCACTTACTGCCCGAATATGTAGGTGAAAGTGCGGAGGCAGGCAATAAAGAATTTGATGCCGATAACCGCGACCCTATGTTTGAAGATGCTGCAAGGTTAATTGTATTACATCAGCAAGGTTCAACATCATTAATTCAGCGTAAGCTTAAACTTGGCTATAACCGTGCAGGGCGTATTATTGACCAGTTAGAGGCCGCCGGGATAGTGGGCCCCTTTGAAGGGAGCAAAGCCCGCGAAGTATTAATTCCGGATGAGTATGCTTTGGAACAGTTCTTGAGTAATATGGATACAAAATAACATGAAACACCCTATACTATATTTATTATTATTTGCCAGTACAATTGGTAGTGCCTTAGCCCAAAAAGACATGCAGGCTAAAACTATTTTAAGCGAAGTAAGCAGCAAGTATAAAGCTTATGATGTTGTTAAAACCAACTTCATTTATACGCTTGAGAGCCCGCAGGCCAATGTGAAGGAAACGCAAACCGGAACGCTAATAGCTAAATCAAAAACAAATAAGTTTAAAGTTACGCTTTATGGGCACGGTGGCGGTAAAGTACCTGTAATTGCGCAAGAGCTGATTAGTAATGGCAAACAACAATGGACCTATCTTAAAAAAGATAACGAAGTACAGTTGAACGATGTTAACAGCAATGATGACGCTTTAAACCCGGCTCATATTTTCACCATTTATGAAAAAGGATTTAAATACTTTTATAGCGGCGAAAATAAATTAAACGGTATTACCTATCAGGTAATTGATATGACGCCAACAGACAGTAAAAAGCAATTTTTTAAGGTTCGTTTATTAATTGATAAACTAAAAAAGCAAATTTATAGTGCTTTAATTTTTGATAAAAATGGTAATAAGTATACCTATACCATGCAAACATTTGTTCCCAATGTAAAAGTATCCGATGATGTATTTGCATTTGATGTGAAATCGCATCCCGGTGTTGAGGTGGTTGATTTAAGATAAAAATCAGGTCGAACCGAAAAATGTTAACGTTTACAAACCATACGCTCGAAAAGCTAGAAACGCTGCTTAAAACTGCTGGTTATAAAGTGCGGTATGAAAAAGGCAATTTTAAAACTGGAGCTTGTCTTTTACAAAGCAGCAGGGTGGTGGTTATTAATAAATTTTCGAACCTGGAAAGTAAAATTTTAGCTATTATTGAACTACTTTCTGAATTGGAAATAGATTATAAGCTGATGGATGAAAAACAGACCATGTTATTGCACCAGATTAAACAAACAAAGCTTCAGTTGTGAGAGTAACATTTTTAGGTACCGGAACATCACAGGGCGTACCTGTTATTGCTTGCCATTGCGACGTTTGCGTTTCAACCAATTGGAAAGATAAGCGGTTGCGCTCTTCCATACTGGTTGAAGCTGATGGAAAGGTGATTGTTATAGACTCGGGCCCCGATTTTAGGTATCAGTTGTTACGCGCTGATGTTCAGCGGCTGGATGCTATTGTTTTTACCCATGAGCATAAAGATCATGTTGCCGGATTGGATGATGTTCGTGCGTTTAATTACAAACAAAAGTCGGCTATAGATATTTACGCTACCGAAAGGGTACAAGCGGCGTTAAAGCGCGAATTTGCCTATATTTTTCACGATGTACATTACCCTGGTATCCCACAAATTAATACTAATACTATTGATACAGAGCCCTTTAATGTAGAAGGCTTGACTTTTATCCCAATAGAAGTATTGCATTATAAACTGCCGGTTTTAGGTTTTAGGATAGGCGATTTTACTTATATTACCGATGCTAAAACCGTTTCTGATATCGAAAAAGAAAAAATTAAAGGGTCTAAAATATTAGTAATTAACGCTTTACAGTATGATGCGCATATATCACATTTTACGTTTGAAGAAGCTATCGCTTTTGCGCAGGATATAGGTGCCAACCAAACTTATTTCACACATATTAGTCACCGTTTAGGTAAGCATGACGAAGTAACTAAACTATTGCCGGAGAATATACACTTGGGTTGGGATGGTTTAGTGTTGGAAATGTAGACCAATTACTTCCATTTTGAGGCCTATACTTTCTTTTTTGGTGAAAGCGAGTTTAAATTGTATTAAATGCGGTTTGGTGCCCAGGAGCAGATTCGAACTGCCACATCCTTACGAATGCCACCCCCTCAAGATGGTGCGTCTGCCAATTTCGCCACCTGGGCTTTTTTAGTGTGTTGGTTGCTGGTAAAGCTTTAAAAGACTAATAACCTGATCAATCCAACGATAAATAAATCAAAAACATGTGCCCGAAGAGAGACTCGAACTCTCAAGAGACAATTCTCAACGGCTTCTGAGACCGCAACGTTTACCAATTTCGCCATCCGGGCATATAATAATAAGAACTATTTTCAGCTATGTTGGTATATTAGCAGATACACCATAGCGGGTCGCAAATATAATAGTTTATTAGGCACTCAGTCAAATAAATATAAAATTGATAATACTTGTTATTAAAGCAATGAAAGGGTACTTTAGATTAACCAATTAATGATTTTGTTATGATAAAAAAAATCGCTGTAATGTTGCTGTTTGTAATGGCATCGTTAAATGTTTTAGCACAAAAGGCAGATGCCATTGTAGGTAAATGGATTAATCCAAGTGGCGAGGGGCAGGTTCAGATATATAAAAAAGGGAGTAAATATTTTGGCAAACTGGTTTGGATGAAAGAGCCTAACGATGAAAATGGAAAACCAAAAACAGATGTAAAAAACCCTAATGATGCGTTAAAGAGCAGGCCAAAAATGGGGCTTGAACTGTTAAAAGATTTTGTATTTGAAGATGATTCTTACGAGGATGGAACTATTTATGATCCTAAAAGCGGAAAAACCTATAGTTGTAAAATGACAATGAATGGCAATAAATTAAAAATAAGGGGATATATCGGTATATCTTTATTAGGCCGAACCGAAATTTGGACAAGGGTTAAATGAGAAAACAATTATTATTTAGAATCAGCACCCTGGTGCTGATTTTTTTATGTACTAACAATTATATTTCTGCACAAAAAGTTGTTGTATTACAACAAGGTAAGCCTACCAGTTTAAGAGGCCTATCTATAGTTAACGATAAAATTGCCTGGGTAAGCGGAGCCAGAGGATATGTTGCCTTTACAAAAGATGCTGGTAAAACCTGGAACTGGCAACAGATTAAAGGTTTTGAACAATCAGATTTTAGGGATATTGAAGCGTTTTCGGATAAGGAAGCCGTTATTATGAGTTCGGGTACGCCGGCGTTAATCTTAAAAACTACTGATGCAGGCGCATCGTGGCTAGTAAAATATCGCAATAGGGATACTTCGGTTTTTTTGGACGCGATGGATTTTAAAGGGAAATATGGATGTGCAATTGGCGACCCGGTTAATAGCCACTTTGTTATTTTTGAAACTTTTAATAAAGGTAACACCTGGAAGCAAAAAGAAGACGCGAGATCGCCGCTTGCTAAAACTGGAGAGATTGGCTTTGCAGCCAGCGGAACCTGCCTGCATATTAACAGCAATGGTTTAATAAAAGATAGTGAATTAATGATTGTATCGGGCGGAAGTTTTTCTAGTTTAATGCATGCGCCCTTATCTGGCAAAAAATGGATGTCACAGTTATTACCTATATCGCAAGGCACAACAAGTGCTGGTGCATTTTCTATAGCAACCGATAATAAGCATTGGGTAATTGTTGGGGGCGACTACCAGCATGATATGCGTAGTGATTCCACCATGTGTTATTCTAACGACAGGGGTAAAACCTGGAAGAGCTCAAAAAAATCGCCGGGTTTTCAATCATGTGTTGAATATTTGGGAAGTAATAGTTATTTGTCCACAGGAACCTCAGGAACCAATTTTAGTAAAGATGGGGGTCAAACCTGGGTAAAAATTGATGCCGCAAGCTTTAATGTTTGTGCAAAAGCTAAAAGCGGAAAATGGACGCTCTTAGCTGGCAATAATGGTAAAATAGCCGTATTGCAGCCGGTGGTAAACCATCATTTACATTTTTTCTGATAATTTATCAGGTTAGCCATCGTTGGTATTTGTATTTGCCAGCCATCAAATACACCTGAGGTGTGCATTGAATATCAGGCTTTAATACTGCCAAATGCAAATTGGAAGTTGTTTTGGGGGTTTATGGTAATATAAAGAGCTGGTTAAGCAGATTGAAGTTAGTAGCTATTATCAAGTTATTTTTTGTTGACCCTATTCCATTCATCAATATTAATATAAGGGCCGGCCACTATATTATTACAGTTTTTATTAGGGCATTGTATTGAAAAATCACTTTTAACTTGTACAATTACCGGTCTACTACCGCATTTGTTACAATTCTCACAGTGTATTTTAGGTTGAATAACGTACGGCATAAATAATTAGAAGGTCTTGGTTTGATCAATAGTGATTAATTAACGATTTAAAAAAAGTATAAATGTGGTAATTAATTCTATAAAAATACGATTTTTTAAAAATTAATCAAAAAATAAATAAATTATCAAACTGGAAACAATTAAATCATATTCATTTATACGGCTTTAAAATCATAAAGTTAGTTATTGGATGAAATCGCACATAATCTGTATCTTTGAATAGCCTATGCAATTTGTATATCCTGCATTCTTATTTGGGTTGCTCTCACTAGCTATTCCCATTATTATACACCTATTTCATTTCAGGCGGTATAAAAAGGTGTATTTTTCAAACGTACAGTTCCTGAAAAATATCCAGCAACAGCAATCATCACGCAAAAATCTAAAAAAGCGAATCATACTATTAACGCGTATGCTGGCTTTGTTTTTTTTAGTACTTGCTTTTGCTAGGCCCTATATTCCTACCGGTAATGTTACTTATGAAAAGGCTCATTTAGTGAGCATTTTTATAGATAACTCATACTCTATGCAAACCATTAACCGCGAAGGTACATTGCTGGACGAAGCGCGGAGGCGCGCCAAAGAAATAGCTTCGGGCTATAGTATAAATGATAGGTTTCATTTGCTTACGCAGGATTTTGAAGGTGGCCATCAAAGGTTGCTTAGCCGCGAAGAATTTAATGACGAGGTGGATAAAATTAAGATCAGCCCGCAGAGCAGAACATTACAACAAATTATTGACCGGCAGCAAAGCATGTTTAATATGCAAGCCGGAAAAGGCAAGTTGATTTATATATTGTCTGATTTTCAGAAAAATATGTTTACTCAGCATACTATTAAAGCTGACCAAGGTGTAAGCATTAACCTGGTGAAGCTCAAATCTACATCACTACCCAATATAGCGGTTGATTCTGCTTGGTTGCTGAGTGCGGTTCATCGCCCGGGTGATGCAGAAAAACTGGTGGTCCGTTTACATAACTATGCAGATGAGAAGGCAGAAAAGGTTCCACTTAAGCTATTAATCAATGGTGTACAAAAAGCCTTAGGCAGCTTTACATTAACAGCCAGGGCAGTACAAAACGATACTTTAAGCTTTTCGGGTTTACAAGGAGGGTGGCAACGTGCCGAAATACAGTTGCAGGATAATCCGGTAAATTTTGACAATCAATTTTATCTCGCTTTTAAAGTGCAACAACAGATACCCATATTGCTGATAGATGGCGGCATACCCAATAAATATATACAGGCAGTATTTAATACCGACCAGTTTTTTAAAGTGCAAACGGCAAATAATGGCAATATTGATTATGCTTCAATATCCACATATCCGGTTATCATTTTAAGTGATGTCCGGAGTATATCAACCGGATTGGCTCAACAACTTAAAAGTTATGTTAACAATGGAGGTGTTTTGCTGGTTTTTCCGGCTGATGGTGCGGATCTGCCTAGCTACCGATGGTTATTACAACCTTTGGGTGCCGCATATCCACAAAGCCTTATTGCCGGGAAAACTAAGGTGGTGGTAATTAACATGCAAAGCCAGGTATTTAAAAACATATTTGAACAGGTACCGCAAAATCTTGATCTCCCAATGGTTGACAAATATTACCAGCTAAGCCAGGATTTGCACATGCGTAGTGAGAATTTAATGGAATTAGCGGGTAAAAAGCCCTTTATGGCTATGTATCGTCACGGTAATGGTAAGGTATATATAGCCGCTGTACCGTTAGACGATACTTACAGTAATTTGCCACACCATGCACTGTTGGTACCGCTATTATTTAAAATGGCATTATTGAGCAGGCGCTACCAACCACTGTTTTATACAATTGGTCAGGAAGAAATTGTTGAAACATTACCCCTCAGGTCATCAGACAAACAAATATTAAAGATCCATAAGGGGCAGCAAGCCTTTATTCCGGATATCAGGCAGCAAGAGGGAAGTAGCATTCTTTACCTGGCTGATCAGGTGCACGGCGCCGGCAACTATGAGTTAAAAAAGCAGGATAGTTTAATTGCTGTTTTTGCATTTAACAATAACCGTAGTGAATCAGATTTAACTTATCTTGATAATACTGCGCTAAAGGCCCAAATGGGAGATATTGCTGGGTCTGTTGTGCAAACTAATGGCGCATCACTAAAAGATACTATCGTTAAAACAAATATGGGCTTAGAATTATGGAAACTTTGTATAATTTTGACCTTGATTTGTCTGGCAGCCGAAATATTGCTCATTAGGTTTTATAAGCCTGATAAACAGGTTGTTTTGGCGCAGGTTTAGTCTAAATTTACTCAAGCATAAAGTACAGCTAATGAATTTGCTTATCAAATCTGCTACCATCACCGATCCAAATTCACCATTTAACAATCAAACCGTTGATATTTTAATTGAACAAGGCATCATAGTTAAAATTGCTGCTCAAATTAAATCAGATTTTGAAGTGTTTGATGCATCAGGGAAATCAGTTTCACCGGGTTTCTTCGATCTGAACTGTAATATTGGCGAACTCGGCCTCGAGACAAAGGAAGACCTGCAAACGGGCGCAAACGCGGCTGCAGCGGGTGGCTTTACCGGGTTAGCCTTAATGCCCAATACCCAGCCCCCGGTGCATTCAAAATCCGAAGTAGAGTTTATACTAAATAAGGCTAAAAACAAACTTGTAGATATTTACCCGCTTGGTACAATTTCATACAAAGGTGAGGGGAAAGACCTCTCCGAAATGTATGATATGTATAAAAGTGGTGCAAAAGCGTTTACCGATGGCAAGTATCCGGTGCAGGATGCCGGTTTGATGGAACGGGCTTTATTGTATGCCCAGGGCTTTGATGGGCTGGTGTTCTCCTACCCCGAAGATAAAGCCATTGCAGGCAAGGCAAAGGTTCACGAAGGTGTGATTAGTACCATACTAGGGATGAAAGGAATACCCTCACTAGCGGAAGAATTGATGATCGCCCGCGACTTATACCTGGCCGAGTATACAGGCTCTAAAATTCATTTCACCACAATATCCACTGCAGAATCAGTTGAGCTGGTGCGGAAAGCCAAACAAAAGGGGTTAAAAGTTACCTGCGATGTGGCCGCACATCATTTGATATTAACCGACGAAGCTTTACTGGGCTTTGATTCGTTATACAAGGTTAAACCCCCGCTACGCACACAACCTGATGCAGACGCTTTAATTGAAGGGTTAAAAGATGGAACCATTGATGCCATTGTAACCCAGCATACCCCGCACGAAGTGGAATTTAAAGACGTAGAATTTGAGGTAGCCGAATACGGTATGATAGGCTTGCAAACCACTTTTTCATTAGCTGTTAAAACCGGGCTGCCTATTGAATTATTGATAGAGAAATTGGCCATAAACCCAAGGCTCGTTCTTAACGTAGAAGTACCGGCAATTACCGAAAACAGTAAAGCAAACCTGGTGGTATTTGATACCCAACAGGAATGGATTTACACCAAACAGAATAATCAATCTAAATCATACAATTCACCATTTATTGGCCAGCCATTAAAAGGAAAAGTATTGTTAACCTATAATAATAACCAGCTATTTAAAGCATAAACCATGATGGACCCTAAAATACAAGCATCTATTAAAACCGCGATAGAGCTATTTTCGAAAAGCAATAACCTGGATGCAAAGCCTATATATAATGACCTCGCCGAGGTTTTTTCATCAGATGCCGATTTTTTGGCTAAACTGGATTTACTTGATGCAGCTTTTGATAAGCACCAGAAAATAGAACCTTTGAGAGAGGTGTTTTTTGATTTGCTGCTCATGAACTTCTTTAGCGCGGATGTAATTAAGTTGGAAGAAGATTATCTCGAATCGCCGGAGTGGGAGCAGATAGAAGAAGATACCCTGGACAGGGGTACAGAGTTACTGAACGTACTACTGTACCTTAACGAATGCCAGGACGAAGAAATTGAACCCGACCTGGAAGACTTTTTAAAAGAGTTTTTGTTGGTTGACGAAGATGAGTTTCAGGATGAGCACCGCATTTATGAAGATATTATTGCCGGCCAGATATTAATGGAAAGCTCTATTGAAGAAATAGCTAAGGCCGCTAAAAATGTTGACGAAGAATCGGAACTCAAAGAACTGTTTTATCCTATCATGACTTTCTTTTACGATGTGCAGCCATCAACAGATACCAAAAAGGCAATTGAACAGAACGCCATAGCCAAAGATTATGATATGGCCGTGTATAGCATTTTAGAAACATTTAATCAGGCTTAAGTATGGAATTAAATACACCAAATCCTACAAAAATTGCTACGAAATGGGGTTTTATTAACCTTCTTTTTCAGGTTATTATTACTTATGCTATTCAATTGTTAAATATAGATGCCGCAGGCCCAGTTAAATTTATTGCTTACCTCCCTTTGATAGCTTGTTTATTACTAGCTCAAAAAGAGTTTAAAGACGAACAACTTGGAGGTTACATTACATTTAGCCAGGCTTTTTCTGCAGGATTTAGATTTGCTATTTTTGCCGGGTTATTAGTTGCCGTATTTATGTATCTCTATCTTGCATTCTTAAACCAAAATTACTTGGTTCAATCTTTCCAAGCAGCGAAAGCTACGATGGCGGAGAAGGGCATGTCTGATGCGGGTATTCAAAAAGCCGAAAACATGACCTTAAAATGGGGACCTCTCTTTAGTGCGTTTGGAATAGCTATATGGTACGCCATATTTGGGGCTATTGTAAGCCTTGTGGGTGCTGCCATATTTAAAAAAGAAAAATCTCGTTATGAGGATGATGATACATTACAAGATGTTGATGCCACAGTTTAAGTAATGAAAAGTGTCACCGCTCATTAAATTAGCAATGTTCGGTGACACTTTATAAAATCACTTCCTTTTAATATCAGCACCTAAGGCTATCAGGCGTTCGTCAATATGTTGATAGCCACGTTCAATTTGTTCAATATTGTAAATAGTTGATGTGCCATGTGCGGATAGCGCGGCAATCAATAAAGATACGCCTGCACGTATATCCGGTGATGTCATTTCAATGCCCCTTAACTGCATTTGTTTATCTAAACCAATAACCGTAGCCCTGTGCGGGTCGCATAGTATAATCTGGGCGCCCATATCAATCAGTTTATCAACAAAAAACAAACGGCTCTCAAACATTTTCTGGTGTATTAATACCGAGCCTTTAGCTTGCGTAGCTATCACGAGTACAATGCTCAACAGGTCAGGCGTAAAGCCGGGCCAGGGGGCATCAGCAATGGTCATGATAGAGCCATCAATAAAGGTTTCTATCTCATAATGCGCTTGCGCGGGGATGTAAATATCATCGTTCCGACGCTCTAGTTTAATGCCCAGGCGTTTAAAAACATCGGGTATCATACCCAGTTCATCGTAATGTACATCTTTAATGGTAATCTCAGATCCCGTCATGGCGGCCAGGCCAATAAACGATCCTATCTCAATCATATCCGGCAACAGGCGGTGCGTTGTTCCGCCTAGTTCAGTTACACCGTTAATAGTTAGCAGGTTGCTGCCAATACCAGTAATTTTTGCGCCCATGCGGTTAAGCATTTTGCATAGTTGTTGCAAATAAGGTTCACATGCTGCATTGTAAATGGTGGTAACCCCTTTTGCTAATACAGCGGCCATTACTACGTTAGCCGTTCCGGTTACCGATGCTTCGTCCAGCAAAATATAAGTACCCCGCAGGTTTGATGCATCTACATTAAAAAAACCTGTTTCGGCATTATAATCAAAACGCGCGCCTAATTTTTCGAAACCCAAAAAGTGGGTATCTAATCGGCGGCGGCCAATTTTATCGCCCCCTGGTTTAGGTATAGCTGCTTTGCCAAAGCGGGCAAGCAAGGGTCCAACTATCATGATAGAACCGCGTAAACTACCGCCTTTGGCCTTAAAAACCGGCGAATGGAAAAACTCCAGGTTTATATTTTTTGCTTCGAAGGTAAAGGTGCCGGGTGCGTTTTTTTGCACAACTACACCCATGTCGCCTAATAATTCTATCAGTTTATTAACATCTACAATATCAGGTATATTGCTTATGGTTACTTTTTCGGCCGTTAATAAAACAGCGGAAATAACCTGTAACGCTTCGTTTTTTGCACCTTGCGGAGTAATCTCGCCTTTTAATGGCTTGCCACCCTTAATTTCAAATGCGCCCATTTTTAGTTTTAGTTTTGGTTGATGTTTGGTAATAGATAGATTATTTACAGTTGATAGAAAAAACGATCAACTATAAATGCTGTTATTTTTTAACCGGAATATACCGGCTATTGATTTCGATAGGTTAATATTTCCTTCCGCCGCCACCGCCAGGGCTCCTGCGGTTGTTTTGGTTGTTATTGTTACGGTTGTTTTGCGTATTGTTGGTGCGCCCGCCGCCACCGCGGTTGTTTTGTGTATTATTGGTGCGCCCGCCGCTGCTACGGCTATCTTTACTCTGAACATTAGCACGATACTCAACCTTGGCAAGGTTTATGTTTTCGTCGAGTTTAAGTTCTCCGCCAGATAGTTCATACAAATGCGATAAGATGGTTTCATCTGTAACAGAATCTTTGTTCCATTGTACATAAGCCATTTTCATAAAGTTGGCTATCGCTTGTACCATATGGTTTCTGCGTTCGGGCTCCTGTATGCTTTTTGCCTTAACTATCATCAGCTCTATGGTTTTTCCATAGTGCTTATATTTTATACGCTGGTGCGGATACTTTAACGGATCGGGTTTAATATGGATCTTTTCCGGGTCAGGCGGTGGATAAGGAGAGTCAACATCAATCTGGAAATTAGAGATAATGTGTAAATGATCCCATAATTTATGCTTAAAATCGGCAACATCACGCAAATGCGGGTTTAAAAATCCCATCAGGTCAATAACTACCTGTGCATAGCGGTTGCGTTCTTCTTTAGTGGGTAAAGCAACAATGTACTTTACCATATTTTGCACGTTGCGGCCATACTCTGTTAAAAGTAGTTTGCTCCGTGTTGAATTATAATCAAATGTTGGATGGTTCATATGAATAAAAAAATGTTTGTTTGTTTAGGCTTACTTGAGTATTTAATTCCCGACCGGGAATGCTGATATACTTAGGCGTAAGCCTTAAAATGATTTTATTGCGATTGCAATACTTCAAAGGTAAATAAAAAAATGAACGATTTCAAATGTAATTAGCACGTCTTATTGAAGCCGAAAGTAAAAAGTAAAAAGTAAAAAGTAAAAAAAGAGGCCGGGTGTCCATTCTGAGCCTGTCGAAGAACGGAGCGTAGAGGCCCCACCCATCATGCTTTGACCAGCTCAGCAGCCCTTTTTTTAAATCGTACAGTTTGTATTAAATCGCACATTTTTTGATGGACATGGGTAAAAATGGGTGTTTTTAAAATAGTATCAAGTAGCTAGTATCAAGTATCAAGTATTTTTTTTAAGAGGGAACATTGGTAAAAATGGGTGTTTTTAAAATAGTATCAAGTATCAAGTATTTTTTTTAAGAGGGAACATTGGTAAAAATGGGTGTTTTTAAA
>JANXTT010000099.1 GCA_025352225.1 Mucilaginibacter sp.
CAGTTTAATAGTACTGATTCAATAGTAAAAACATTGTAACAAAATGCCATTATTTTTATCATAAAAAAACTTAAAATAATGGTTAAAAGCTTTGTAACGGCACTCTATTTTAAGATTTTCTGCGTAAAAATAACCATTGAGCTAAAAAATGTATTATCTGTTAAATAAAAAAAACTTGTGATTTAATCTTTAATTAATAAAACATTTTGCAAATAAATGTATTTAATAATATTTATACCATCATGAAATTACTTTCTGTAAATCCGGTCAACGGAGAAATTATTAATAAATACGAGGCTTACTCAAATAAACTTGTAGATAAAAAGATTACTCAAACGCATGCTGCATGGAATAACTGGAAAAACACAGACATTGCTTATAGATGCATGCTATTAAATAATATGGCGTTATTTTTAAGAGATAGCCAAACAGAATTAGCCAAACTAATGGCTATTGAAATGGGTAAACCCATTAAACAAGGAATTGCCGAAATTGAAAAATGCGCTGCTGTATGCAACTATTATGCTCAGCATGCACAACAATTTTTAAAAGATCAATTAATTGAAACAGAAGCAACCAAGAGTTTTGTTACACTCAAGCCTATTGGTATAGTACTAGCTATTATGCCCTGGAATTTCCCCTTTTGGCAGGTGTTTCGCTTTTTGGCACCAGCACTCGCCGCAGGTAATTGCTGTATATTAAAACATGCCTCAAATGTTTCGGGGTGCGCCATTGCTATTGAGCGTATACTTAAAAAATCTAACTTTCCGTTGCACGTTTTTCAAACGCTGTTAATTCATAGCAGCCAGGTTAACCGAATAATTGAAAACCCACTTATAAAAGCAGTAACTATAACAGGAAGCAACGCGGCCGGAAGCAAAGTAGCTCAAAAAGCTGCATCATTAATCAAAAAAACAGTTTTAGAATTAGGTGGTAGCGATGCTTATATAATTTTAGATGATGCAGATTTGGAACTTTCTGCAGAAAGTTGCGTAAACAGCAGAATTATCAATAGTGGGCAAAGTTGTATTGCAGCTAAAAGGTTTATTGTAGTTAAAACCGTTGAAAAAGAATTTACAAAGCTGGTACTTGAAAAAATTAAAGCTAAAGAAATGGGGAATCCTTTAAACGAAACCACTGATATTGGCCCACAAGCACGGGTTGATTTACGGAACACACTACACGCACAAGTAAAAAAATCAATACAGCTTGGTGCCAAATGCTTATTAGGTGGTGAAATACCTAAGGGCAATAATGCATTTTACCCGCCAACAATACTCAGCAACGTAAAAAAAGGCATGCCAGCGTATGATGAAGAATTGTTTGGCCCCGTTGCAGCTATAATAAGAGCAAAGGACGAAGCCGATGCAATTACTCTGGCAAACGATAGTGAATTTGGGCTTGGGGCAGCAATATTTACTAAAAATACAATAAAAGGTGAAATGCTGGCAGCCACGCAATTAGAAGCAGGCTCATGCTTTGTAAATGGAATGGTAAAATCAGATCCCCGTTTGCCTTTTGGCGGAACAAAACAATCGGGTTACGGACGTGAACTTGGCCTTTTTGGCATTCATGAATTTGTTAATATAAAAACTGTTTATATAGTTTAATTAATTTGATTTTATCGATATATAATGCTTATATTTAGACTGTTATCTTATGAAATACAATAATGCAATGAACAAAACTGCAATTATCATTTTTATTAGAAATAAAAATTTAAGCCGGGTTAAAAAACAGTTGGATAAGTCGGTTGGTGATGAACTTGCCTTTGAAGTTTACAACCAAATGATATATCATACACAAATGATTACCAAGTCATTAAGTGCTGATAAATATTTGTATTATGATAAACTAACCGAATTAGAAACCAGCTGGAATGACGATACCTATATAAAAAAAGAACAATCAGGTGGTGATATGGCAACCCGAATAAGTAACGCCTGTAAAGATGTATTTAACAAAGGTTATGAACATGTGGTTATTATTGGGAGTGATTGCCTTGAACTGGATGAACGAATTATAAGATTAGCTTTCAGGCAACTTGAACATTTTGATAGTGTACTTGGGCCAACTAAAGATGGCGGTTTCTATTTAATTGGGTTAAATGAGTTTAAACAGGAAATTTTCCATCTGGAAAAATGGGGAACCCCAGAACTAACTATTCAAACTTTAAAAACCATTAATAGTTTAGGTAAAACCCACTTTATGTTGTCAGAATTATCAGAGATTGTTACTGTGGATGATTTAAATCATAATGCAAAATTTTTAGTTAAATAGCCCGCCAATAAAAGTGGCTACCCTTTTTAATCGGCTATAAAATAACCATATTGTTTTTTTGTTCTGTTTATACAGCAGACTCTTTACCTAATACTGACTAAATCCAACGCTTTTGTTTTATTAAATGCCTACTTTTGCTATGATTTAACAATGAGTAAGCACGGAAGAATTTTAGTAGCCATGAGTGGCGGGGTTGACAGTTCAGTGGCAGCGGTAATGTTGCACGAACAAGGATACGAGGTTATAGGACTTACCATGAAAACATGGGACTACGCTTCTTCGGGTACAAATACCAAAGAAACCGGATGTTGTAGTTTAGATAGCATTAACGATGCCCGCGCTTTAGCAGTAGGCTATGGCTTCCCCCATTATATATTGGATATACGGAATGAATTTGGCGGTTTTGTTATCGATAATTTTGTTGATGAATACCTAGCCGGCCGCACACCTAACCCCTGCGTATTGTGCAATACCCATATTAAATGGGAAGCTTTACTTAAACGTGCAGATAAACTCGACTGCGAATTTATAGCAACCGGGCATTATGCAAATATCCGGCAACATGATAATAACCGTTATGTGATATCAAAAGGGTTAGACGAAAACAAAGATCAATCGTATGTTTTATGGGGTGTTTCGCAACGTAACCTGGCTCGTACCAAATTCCCATTAGGCAGTTTTGCCAAGTCAGAAATACGCCAAATGGCGAAAGATATGGGGCAAATGGAATTGGCTAACAAAAGCGAAAGCTACGAAATTTGCTTTGTACCCGATAATGATTACCGCGCATTTTTACGCCATAAGGTTGAGGACCTGGAAGAAAAAGTTGCAGGCGGTAATTATATTTTAAAAGATGGAACCATAGTAGGTAAACATCAAGGCTACCCATTTTATACAATTGGGCAGCGTAAAGGTTTAGGAATAGCGTTAGGGCAACCTATGTTTGTGACACAAATACTCCCAGAAAGCAATACCGTTGTTTTAGGAACTGCCGAAGAGTTAGAGCGCCGGGATGCCTGGGTACGGAACCTTAACCTCATCAAATACGAAACCATTGCTGAGCCGATTGAAGCAACTACAAAAATAAGATACAAAGATGCAGGTATGCTCAGTAATATTGTTCAGATCGGCGAGCATATGAAAATTGATTTTCATCATGCGGTTTCGGGGATCGCTCCGGGGCAATCTGCTGTTTTTTATGAAGGCAATGACCTTTTGGGTGGTGGATTTTTGATCTGATCATAATAAACAAATTATGATCGTTATCATTAAAGTTTTTTAACAATTATATAACCCTGCGTTTAAATTGTTAATTTCTAAAAAAAACTAAAGTTTGCTTTTCACTTACTTTATGCTTTATTTGCAAAAAAACTTACTAAATGGCTAAAAATCTACTCATAGTTGAGTCCCCGGCAAAAGCCAAAACCATTGAGGGATATCTCGGAAAAGACTTCACCGTTAAGTCAAGTTATGGTCATATCCGCGATCTGATCAAGTCTGAAGATGCCATAGATATTAAGAATAACTTTGAACAAAAATATGAAGTTCCTGCTGATAAAAAGCAGATAGTAAGCGAGTTAAAAAAACTAGCTAAAGAAGCCGAAATGGTTTGGCTAGCATCCGATGAGGACCGTGAGGGGGAAGCCATTTCCTGGCACTTATTTGATACATTAGGTTTAAAAGATGCCACTACTAAACGCATTGTATTCCACGAAATTACAAAGTCCGCAATTTTAAAGGCTATTGATAATCCAAGAAAGATAGATTATAATTTAGTAAATGCCCAACAAGCACGACGGGTGTTAGATAGATTAGTAGGTTTTGAACTTTCTCCTGTTTTATGGAAAAAGGTTAAACCTTCCCTATCTGCAGGGCGCGTGCAATCAGTAGCTGTAAGGTTAATTGTTGATCGCGAAAGAGAGATAAATAAATTCAAATCAGAAGCCGCTTTCCGAGTTATTGCTATTTTTGGAAAGGGTAAAGAAGCATTCAAAGCCGAACTACCTGAACGCTTTACCCAGCAGAACGACGCTGAAAAGTTTTTGCAAGATTGCATCGAAGCTATCTTCAACATCAAAAGCCTCGAAACAAAACCCGCTAAAAGAAGCCCTGCTGCCCCATTTACAACATCAACATTACAACAAGAAGCTAGTAGAAAATTAGGGTTTTCAGTTTCGCGTACGATGTCGGTAGCACAAAAGCTATATGAATATGGTAAGATAACCTATATGCGTACCGATTCTGTAAACCTTTCTGATACTGCTTTAAATGCTGCAGAAAAGCAAATCATATCAGCTTACGGTCAGAAGTACCATCAGCTTCGTAAATTCAAAACCAAGTCGGCTGGTGCGCAAGAAGCTCACGAAGCTATCAGACCGACATTTTTTGAGAACCATACTACCGAAGGTGACCCGGCTGAAAAGCGGCTATATGAATTGATCTGGAAGCGTGCCATAGCATCACAAATGAGCGAGGCCCAGTTTGAAAAAACAACAGCAAAAATAAGTATATCAACCCGTAAGGAAGATTTAGTGGCCAACGGCGAGGTGATGAAATTTGATGGTTTTCTAAAGGTATATCTTGAATCTGTTGACGACGATGAAGAAGCATCAGAAGATGGCGATAATGCCATATTGCCGCCGTTAACAACAGGGCAGCGTTTGGCTTTAAGAGATATGACAGCCACTGAACGCTTTTCGCGTGCTGCTGCCAGATACACAGAAGCCAGTCTGGTAAAAAAACTGGAAGAATTAGGTATAGGCCGTCCGTCAACTTATGCCCCTACTATATCAACCGTACAAAACCGCGGATATGTTGTTAAAGAAGACAGGGATGGTAAACCCAGACTATTCCGTGTGTTGACCCTGTCAAACGGGATTATAAATAAAGAAGAAAAGACAGAAAATACAGGCGTTGAACGTGCAAAATTATTTCCAACTGATATTGGAGCCGTAGTTAACGATTTTTTGGTACAACACTTTAATGGTATTGTTGATTTTAATTTTACCGCAAGTGTTGAAAAGCAGTTTGACGAAATTGCCCAGGGATTAAAAAACTGGACAGAAATGATCCGTACCTTTTATACACCTTTTCATGAGGAGGTAGAAAGCACCATCAAAACAGCCGATAAAGCTAATGGTGAACGTGATTTAGGTATTGACCCCAAAACCGGCAAAAAGGTTTCGGTGCGTATTGGCCGTTATGGCCCGTTTGTACAAATTGGCGAAAGTGAAAGCCGGGATAAAGAGGAAGCAGCAACTCAGGAGAAGCCATTATACGCCAGTTTGCGCGCTGGGCAAATGATTGAAACCATTACTTTGGACGATGCCATGGAGTTGTTTAAACTCCCTAAAAAGGTTGGCTTTTTTGAAGATAAAGACATGACTGTAGCGATAGGCAAATTTGGCCCTTATATCCGTCATAATAGTGCGTTTTACTCTTTACCTAAAGGCATAGATCCATTGGACGTGTTAGAAGAACAAGCCATAGAGATCATCCTGGAAAAGCGTAAAAAGGATGCTGAAAAGCTAATCAAAATTTTTGACGAAAATCCGGAAGTTAAAATTTTGAATGGCCGATGGGGGCCATATATTGAATTTGAAAAGCAAAACCTCAAGATCCCTAAGGATAAGGATCCTCTAACACTTACTTTTGAGGACTGTAAGGCATTGGCAGCAATAGCCGAAAAGGAACCTAAAAAAGGTGGGAAATTTGGTGCAAAAAAAGCAGCACCAGCTAAAGCCAGTGCTGCAAAAAAAACGCCCGTAAAAAAACCGGCTAAAAAATAATATAACACAGGCCTGCATAAGTTTTTCAAGTTATGATTAAAGACCTTCCCGACAATACAGTTCACGATATTGCAATTGCAGTGGCTTTGGAACGTGAAAGTGTTGAGGATAAGATTTGGTATGTTTATCTCATTAATTTAAAAAATCAACCAATCGAAAATGTGTTAATCACATCAAAAGGGTATGGTGAAAAAAATGGGGAACAAGTAAAAACGTCTATTCTGAGGCATATGTTTCCCAGAGTAGAAAGCGGAGCATTCATTTTAGTAGAACCTATTGACGAACAAACTTTTGGTCTAAATAACGAGTATTGGCTCAGCTATTATATAGGCACAGATATCTACGACAAGAAATTCATCTTTCTCCCCGAGAGCATCGTTGATTCTAATTTTATTAAGCTCCCTGTTTTAAATAAACCTGGTGTAATGATACGTTAAAATACATTAACGCTAGAAGAAGGTTACATCAATGACTTTGGGTGAGACACTAATAACTTAGCAAAACTCATTAGTTTGGGTAATAAAATTTTCATGCAATTAATTTTACTAAAAATAACAATATTTGAGCCAAATTTATTGTAGATTAATTAAATTATGACTTATTAGTTAGATCTGTATTATTTAATACCAAAGGAACAACATGAAGCCCGGCATTATTATGGGTTTTATATTCAAATAGTTTAATTCGGGGTGTTAAAAATCAATTACACTATACACATGCATTAAAAATTGCCTATTTTTAGCTATGCTTGAACAGCTCGACCTTCAAAATATTTTAGTTCTAGATATTGAAACTGTACCTCAATATTCCAGTTTTGAACAGGTGCCCCAACCGTTGCAGAAATTATGGGCAGCTAAAACAGTCCATCAACGAAAAGAAGCCCTCCCAGAAGAGTTTTATGAACGTGCGGGTATATGGGCTGAGTTTGGTAAAATCATTTGTATTTCAGTAGGTATTTTTACGCCGGGCCCACCAATAGGCTTACGGCTCAAATCATTTGCGGATCATGATGAAAAGGTTTTACTCAAACAGTTTTTTGATCTGTTAAAGAAACAACCTAAAACCATGCTACTGTGTGCGCACAATGGTAAAGAGTTTGATTTTCCATACCTATGCCGGCGAATGTTGATCAATGGCGTACCTATCCCACCCCAGTTAGATTTATCGGGCAAAAAACCATGGGAGGTAAACCATTTGGACACAATGGAACTATGGAAATTTGGCGATTATAAAAGCTATACCTCATTAAGCCTGCTTACAGAAATCTTTAATATCCCGACGCCTAAAGATGATATCGACGGTAGTATGGTAGGCTATATATACTGGCAGGAAAATCAGCTGGAACGTATTTGTACCTATTGCCAAAAAGACGTTATCGCCACAGCTCAATTAATCAGGCGGTTTAGAGGAGAAGAATTAATTGCTGATGAGCATATGATTTTTGTTTAATTGCAAATGCTGGAAATTAACAACCTCAATATTCAGTTTAAAACAAATACAGGCTTTTTTGAGGCAGTAAAAAACATATCGTTTAAAATAGATAAGGGTAAAGTGCTGGGCATAGTTGGGGAGTCCGGATCAGGAAAGTCTGTAACTGCATTGGCTATTATGCAGTTATTAAACGCCAGTTCAACCAACATTACAGGAAGTATATTGTTGGACAACACAAACTTAATCAACATACCTGAAAAACAAATGCAGGCACTAAGGGGTAACCGGTTAGGGATGATATTCCAGGAACCGATGACCTCTCTGAATCCGGTTTTAACCTGCGGTTATCAGGTTGCCGAAGCCATAAGGCTGCATAAGGGTTTAAATACAAAAGTATCCAGGCAACTTACAATTGATTTATTTAACGAAGTGCAACTACCACGCGCCGAGGCCTTATTTGATACCTACCCTCATCAAATTTCGGGCGGGCAAAAACAGCGGATAATGATAGCCATGGCATTATCATGCGATCCGGAAATATTAATTGCTGATGAGCCTACAACAGCCCTGGATGTAACTGTACAAAAAAATATTATTGATCTGCTAATCAAACTTAAAACGGAGCGTAAAATGAGCCTCATTTTTATTTCGCACGATTTAGGCGTTATAAATGAAATAGCAGATGATGTTATTGTTATGTATAAAGGCGAGATTGTGGAAAAGGCAACTGTTAAAAACATATTCAATAACCCTCTACATGCGTATACACGTGGTTTACTGGCATGCAGGCCTTCACCATCGTACCAATTAAGCCAGTTGCCGGTTATTTCCGATTTTCTGAAATTTGACACCGCTGGTGGAATGCAGGATTCAGGAGTCAGTATTGCCGACATACGCGACAGGTTTATTTACAAAAAAGAGGATATTCGGGAAAGAAAAAAACAATTATACATTCAGCAACCTTTGTTAAAAGTACGTAACTTATGTACATGGTATCCAATCAATTCAGGTTTATTTCAAAACAACACTCAATTTATTAAAGCTATTGACAATATTAGCTTTGACGTTTATCCGGGCGAAACATTAGGCTTAGTTGGCGAATCAGGTTCTGGAAAAACCACATTGGGGCGAAGCATTTTACGGTTAATTGAACCAACATCTGGGCATGTGATATTTAAAAACACCAACGTGCAACATTTAAAGAATGAGGAATTAAGAGCTATCCGGCAAAATATGCAAATCATTTTTCAGGATCCTTACTCCTCACTAAATCCGCGTATAACCGTAGGCGAATCTATAATGGAGCCTCTAATAGTTCATCATTTATTTGGTAATAACGCCCAACGTAAAAAAAGAGTAATGGAGCTTCTGGATAAAGTAAATCTGAGTTCCAGACACTTTTATAAATATCCGCACGAATGTTCGGGAGGGCAAAGGCAACGTATCGTTATTGCCAGAGCATTGGCTTTGCAACCTCAGTTTATCATATGTGATGAGTCAGTTTCGGCTCTCGATGTTTCTGTACAAGCTCAGATACTAAATTTACTGCGAGATTTACAAACAGAATTTAAACTTACATACCTATTTATTTCGCACAACCTTGCAGTGGTTAAACATATTGCCGATCGTATAATGGTATTGAATAGCGGGATAATTGAAGAAATTGGCGATTCCGAACAAATCTATCACAACCCCCAAAAACTATATACCCAAAATCTTATTGCATCAATCACAATTTGACCGATAAATTTTATATGTTTAATTATTGATTTTAAATTATTTTGTTTATTTTTAGCAAATACAACTAATCAAACACACAATGTGATGTTAATTTCATAATTTGAAAATGCTAAATTTAAAATTATCGCAATTGTGTTTTAGTTTTATATTATTAGAAATAAAAAATTGTATTGTGTTTCTATTTAAAACTATTGCTGTATTAGTGGTTATAAGGTAAACAAATATCATTAAATACTTATGGAATCAAAAGACTGGATCTTCTTAGCTATTCTGGCATGTACCGTTGTTTCATCGCATTTATTGGTTTCGAGACAAATTGGAAGAAACAAAAAAAACCAATGGTTAGAAGATTTTAGAAGGGGAATAACCAACTACATGGCGTTAATAACCCATACTACTTATAACAGTAAAAGAGAAGAAGCATTTGAGCTAACAAAAAGTGGAATGGCACTTCTTTTTTTACTTGATGAAAAAGACAGGCAACAAAAACAATTACACGACGCGATTTCATACCTTACACTTTTTACAGTACAAGAAAACAATCAAAATTATTTAAAAGAATTGGAATCACGGCTCCATGAAGTTAAGATCCTGGCTAAAGGTATCATCAAAAAAGAACAGGATAGATTTTAATTAACTCTATTGCAATTACAATCTGGAAACGGTATGTATATTGGGGTTGGCAGCATCTTTTTCAATTAAGCCATCGCGCATACGCACTATACGGTGTGCATGTAGAGCAATATCCTCCTCGTGTGTAACTAATATAATTGTATTTCCTTTGTTATGTATATCCTCTAGCAGGCCCATAATTTCAATAGAGGTCTTTGTATCCAGGTTACCGGTAGGCTCATCAGCTAAAATAATAGACGGATTGTTTATTAATGCCCTGGCCACCGCAACCCGCTGCCTTTGCCCCCCCGAAAGTTCATTTGGCTTATGATCCATCCTATCTCCAAGGCCAACATTTTGAAGCGCTTTGCGTGCACGATCTATGCGAGTATGCTTATTTATCCCGGCATAAATTAATGGAAGGCCTACGTTATCTAAAGCGGTATTACGAGGCAACAAATTGAAAGTCTGAAAAACAAATCCAATTTCTTGATTTCGTACTTCGGCAAGTTGATTATCACTCATTCGGCTAACATCTATGCCGTTTAAAATGTACTCGCCTTTGGTAGGTGTATCAAGACAGCCCAAAATGTTCATCAAGGTTGATTTACCCGAACCGGAAGGGCCCATTAATGCCACAAACTCTCCTTTATTGATAGTTAACGTAACCGAATTAAGGGCATGAATAACTTCGGTTCCAATAACATATTTACGACCAATATTTTTTATTGTTATTAATGGCTGCATAGCGTTTTATTTTTTATTTGACTAAACACCCATCAGGTTGTTACAATAATTTAAATTAACCTATAACCTTAGCTACTTTAAAGTAGTCCGTATCATGCTTAGGTGCATTTTTCAAGGCATCTTCGTGTGTGATGTACTGTTTAACTACATCTTCCCTAACCATGTTCGCAAACTCTGTCATATAAACCAATGGTTCAACGCCAGCCGTATCAACTTCGTTTAATTTGGCCATAAAGTCAAGTATTTTACCCATGTCTTGTACTAATTCACTCCGCTCACTATCAGTTACTTCTAATCTAGCCAAATGAGCTATTTTATCAACAGTTTCTTTATCAATATTCATTATTGAGTAAATTTTTTATTTATAATATTATAAACCTCATTCTTCAAATCATCAACATCATTTATGTTTAAATGTGCTGTTTCAATCGGTTTGTGTATGTAAATGTCACAAATCCCCGGTCGGCTGCCAAATTTAGTTCCGCTATCCCAAAGTATGCGCCAAGTATTTAACGAAGTTACCGCAATTATCGGAATTTTTAAATCTATTGCTAATCTAAACGGACCGCTTTTAAATTCGTGTAATATTGGAGGATATTCGTTCCCAATTTTACCTTCTGGAAACACGATCAAATTACGGCCCTGCTGCAAACTATTGCTCATTTTTTTAAAAGCCAGAAACGACGATCTTTTACTGTCGCGATCTACCGGAATGTCAATCGTTTTTAAAAATAGTCCCGTTAACGGATTGCCCATTAACTCTTCTTTACCAATAAAATTAAAGTCGCCTTTAACTGCAATGCTCATGGACAAAATATCAAGATTAGAAGTATGGTTCGGACATATAATATAGGTTCGCGACCAGTCGATATGTTCCTCATAATCAATTTTATAAAAGATACCCGAAGCCGTCGAACTTAAGAAGCAGCATAATCGCCTAAATCTATTCATCACCGGGTAGCGTTCGGGCTTGCGCGAAAAGTAATAGAGCAAAGGAAAGAAAAATAAAAGCGATGCAATTGCAGTAAAACGATAATAATAATCATGTAACCTGCGCAATGCTAATATCATATATAGTAAACCAATCTGAATGTTATCTACAGATACGAAAACCACATAAAATCAGATTCCTATTTAGCCTGCGAGCTTATAAATTTTTGGTTTATGATATTGAATACCTTGTCTCTTAATTCCTCAGCATCGTCTATTGTCAAATCCGCTGTTTCAACAGGTGCATGAACATAAATATCACAAACACCCGGGTTACTACCTAGTTCCATGCCTGTATCCCAAAGTAACTTCCAGTTGTTTATTAACGTTACCGGCAGTATGGGTATTTTAAGTTCAATTGCCAAACGGAAAGGGCCTTTTTTAAATGGATTTAACTTTGGCGGATAATCTTCAGGTATTTTACCTTCGGGAAATATAACAAGGGTGCGACCGGCTTGCAAGTTTTCTGCAGCTTTTTTAAACGCTTTAAACGATGATATATTACTATCACGATTAACCGGAATATCAATGGTCTTGAAAAAAATACTCAGGAACCAATTACTCATCAGTTCCTCTTTTCCCATAAAATGGAAATTGTTTTTAAGCGTCATGGTTATCGCTGTTACATCTAATCCGGATGTATGATTGGCACATACAATATATGTCTGGGTCCAGTCAATATTTTGCTCAAAAACTATCTTATAAAATATACCGGATATGGAAGAACTCAAAAAACCGCATATCTTTCTAAAAATATTCATTGTGGGGTACCGGCTTGGCTTTCGAGAAAAATAAAAGAGCGGCAAATAAAAAACCCCAATAAAAAAGCCTACGCTGTATTTATAAAATTTAGCGTGGAGTTTTTTCAAAGTTATTTTCATCGGCATCAAAAATAGAAAAAATACTTACTTTCGCCGTTATGGAAACTGTTGTTAGCGGTATTCGGTCTACCGGGAAATTGCATTTGGGAAATTATTACGGAGCTATACAAAACTTTGTAAAAATGCAGCATGAATATAATTGTTATTTTTTTATTGCCGACCTGCACTCGCTAACCACACACCCTACTCCTGCCGACTTGCATGGGAATGTAAAACAAGTACTAGTTGAGTATTTGGCAGCCGGTATAGACCCCGAAAAAGCGACTATTTACATCCAGTCTGACGTGCCGGAAATAGCAGAGCTTTACTTGTACATGAATATGAATGCCTATTTAGGCGAACTGGAACGCAGCACATCTTTTAAAGATAAGGTGAGGGCACATCCTGATAATGTAAATGCAGGCTTATTAACGTACCCGGTATTAATGGCCGCTGATATTTTGATCCATAAAGCCACAAAAGTCCCTGTGGGTAAAGATCAGGAACAACACCTGGAAATGGCACGTACATTTGGGAATAGGTTTAACCGATTATATAACGTTGATTATTTCCCTGAGCCATATGCCTTTAATTTTAGTGCGAACCTGGTAAAAATACCCGGGCTTGACGGTAAAGGTAAAATGGGGAAATCTGAAGGCGAAGCAAACGCTGTATATCTGTCAGACCCTCCCGAAGTTATCCGTAAAAAAGTAATGCGCGCTGTTACAGATGGCGGCCCTACTACTGAAAACCAAGAGAAGCCTGCTGAAATACAAAACTTATTTGATTTGCTCAAAGTGGTATCAAGTGCTGAAACCTTACAGCATTTTGATGCTCTTTATAATAAATGCCAGATACGGTATGGGGATTTAAAAAAGCAATTAGCCGAAGATATGGTAATTGCTGCTGCCCCAATACGCGAACGTATTGAAGCCATAGCCAACGATGCCCCATATCTACGCAAAGTTGCCAACTTGGGTGCCGAAAAAGCACACCAAAGTGCATTAAAAACAATAAAAGAGGTAAGAGAGATTGTAGGGTTCAGGAAATTTTAAAAGCTCATTTAAATCTATCTTTGAGAAATCAAAAGGGAATTTTTTTTTATTAAAAGGATTATTTCGCTAGTTATTTTTGACTTTTAACTTTAAACTTTTAACTTTCAGACTTTCGACTTAAAACTTGCCTTTTAACTTAAAATATGCACATAGCCATCGTAGGAAACATAGGTGCTGGTAAAACCACGCTTACAGAATTGCTAGCCAAAAATTATGGCTGGGAACCCCTTTTTGAGGCTGTAGACAATAACCCCTACCTCGAAGATTTTTATAGCGACATGAAGCGGTGGAGTTTTAACCTGCAGATATATTTTTTGAACAGCCGCTTTGAGCAATTATTAGAAATACAAAAAGGCCCACGTAACATTATCCAGGATCGTACAATTTACGAAGATGCTTTTATTTTTGCGGAAAACCTGCATGACATGGGCTTGATGACGAGCCGCGACCATGAAAACTATGCCGCTATATTTAAAAACATCACCGCTTTCATTAAACCACCCGATCTGCTCGTTTATTTAAAAGCCTCGGTACCCACCCTGGTAAATAACATCCAACACCGTGGCCGCGAATACGAAAGTGGCATACGGCTGGATTACCTCTCTAAATTAAATGATAAGTATCAGAAATGGATCAGTAGCTATAAATTAGGTAAATTACTGATATTGGATAAAGACAACTTAGATTTTGCCAATAACACCGAAGACCTGAGCACCATTATACAAATGATTGAGCGCGAGATAAACGGGTTGTTTTAATTCAAATGAAAATATTAGGCATCATACCGGCCCGTTATGCTTCCACCCGTTTTCCGGGTAAACCGCTGGTTGATATTGCCGGAAAAAGCATGATTCAGCGGGTGTATGAACAAGCAAAAAAATGCAGTAGTTTAACCGAAGTTATTGTAGCCACCGATGATGAACGGATATTTGACCATGTAAATCAATTTGGTGGCCTGGCTACCATAACATCCGATCAACACCAAAGCGGCACCGACCGCTGCGCGGAAGTAGCATCAAACTACCGTGAATATCAGGCAATAATAAACATACAAGGCGACGAACCGTTTATTGATCCGCAACAAATTACTAAAGTTGCCAACTGTTTTATTGATACTTATACGCAAATAGCCACCTTAATAAAAAAGATCAACACTATCGAAGAGTTGTATAATCCCAACTCCCCCAAAGTGATTGTTAATAAAAAAGTAGAGGCTATTTATTTTTCACGCTCTGCCCTGCCGCACGTTCGTGGTCACGAAACAGCAGATTGGCTTAAACATTTCACCTATTATAAACACATCGGTATTTATGGGTATCGCGCAGATATTTTGCAGCAATTAACCCAATTACCCGTATCCCTGCTTGAAAAAGCTGAGAGCCTGGAGCAATTACGCTGGATAGAAAACGGTTACCGCATTAAAGTAGCAGAAACCGAATTAGAAACTCAAGCAATTGATACACCGGACGATCTGATAAAACTGGTTAAAAACTTATAGCTAACGGGCTAAATTTGATATAACAGGCAAATCAATTTCTCCACAAATTCGCCTAAGCCGAAAAAAATCTTAACTTTGCATCCCGTACACAAACAATTGGCTTCGCTACATTTCGGAGCCAAAATTTCCATAAAACATGACTAAATATATTTTTGTTACGGGTGGCGTTACCTCGTCGTTAGGAAAAGGTATTATTTCTGCATCACTTGCCAAATTACTCCAGGCGAGGGGTTACCGGGTAACCATTCAAAAGTTTGACCCTTACATTAACATTGACCCGGGAACACTAAATCCATATGAGCACGGTGAATGTTTTGTTACTGAAGACGGAGCAGAAACAGATTTGGACCTGGGTCATTACGAACGGTTTCTAAACATTCCTACTTCTAAAGCCAACAACATTACCACTGGCCGTATTTACCAAAACGTGATAAACCGAGAACGTGAGGGAGCTTTTTTAGGTAAAACAGTACAGGTTGTTCCGCATATTACCGATGAAATTAAACGCAACATTCGCATACTGGGCGAAACAGGGAACTTTGATATCGTGATAACAGAAATTGGCGGTACAGTAGGTGACATTGAATCGTTACCATTTATTGAAGCCGTACGCCAATTCAGGTGGGAAATGGGTCAGCATGATTCATTGGTAATACACTTAACCTTAATCCCATTTTTAGCGGCCGCTGGTGAGTTAAAAACAAAACCTACGCAGCACTCTGTTAAAATGTTGCTTGAATATGGCATACAGCCCGATATATTGGTTTGTCGTACGGAGCATCATATCAACATGGATATTCGTAAAAAAATAGCTTTGTTCTGTAATGTAAATATCAATGCCGTAATTGAATCTATAGATGCATCAACCATATACGATGTACCCTTATTAATGCTTAAAGAGCAATTGGATAGAACTGTAATAAGTAAATTAAAATTATCCAACAAAAACGAGCCAGATCTGGAAAACTGGAAAGACTTTTTAGGCCGCTTAAAAAACCCGACTTCAGAAATAAGAATAGGCTTGGTAGGAAAATATGTTGAGTTACCCGATGCCTATAAATCAATAACAGAATCGTTTATACACGCGGGTGCAAAAAACGAATGTAAAGTAAAAGTGGAATGTATCCATTCTGAACATTTAACACCTGAAAATGCTATCGAAAAATTAAAAGGCTTACATGGTATATTAGTTGCCCCGGGCTTTGGCGTACGGGGTATTGAAGGTAAAATAGAAGCCATACGCTACGTACGTGAGCGTAACATCCCTTTCTTTGGTATATGCCTGGGAATGCAATGTGCCGTGATTGAATTTGGCCGTAATGTACTTGGACTTAAAGGTGCACATAGTGTTGAAATGGATACTGATACCCCGCATCCGGTAATTAATATGATGGAAGACCAGAAAAGAGTAACAGCAAAAGGAGGAACCATGCGTTTAGGGGCTTATGACTGTGATTTAAAAAAGAACAGCAAGGCTGCCGCTATCTATGGCAAGCCACACATTTCTGAAAGGCACCGCCACCGTTATGAGTTTAATAACGAATACCTTAATCAATATGAAAATGCTGGGATGATCCCTTCGGGTATTAACCCCGAAAACAACCTTGTTGAGATAGTAGAACTGAAAAATCACCCGTTTTTTGTAGGTGCACAATTTCACCCGGAATTAAAGTCAACAGTTGCTAATCCTCACCCACTTTTTGTTAACTTTGTCGCCGCTGCGCTGGCTTATGCCCGTAAAAACTAGCAGCCTGTTACGTACTTATTACAATGGATAAAAATACATTTACAGGATTATTCCTGATCATGCTCATATTAGTTGGCTCATTTTATTTGACCAAACCGTCAGAAGCTGATATCAACAAAGAGAAACAAAGAATACATTTAGATTCTTTAAAAAAGTCGGGCGTTATAAAAACAACGATCACACCCAAAGTAGATTCTGTTGTTAAAAAAGCCACTGTACTTATTGACTCTGCAGTATTAAAGAGCCCTTTTGGTGCTGCAACTGCTGGAACTGAGCAGTTAGTTACAATTGAAAACGACAATCTACGCGTAAAAGTTTCAACACATGGCGGCCGTATACAATCGGTCGAACTTAAAAAATATAAAACGTTTGATAAAAAACCGTTAATATTATTTGAAGGTGAACAAAACCATTTGGGTTTAACTTTTACTGCCGCAGGTAAAAAAATAAACACTAACGATCTTTATTTTAAACCAAGTGCCAAGTCGCTAAATGTTAGCGGTAAAGATTCGTCATCAATTACTTTCCGCTTAAATTATAGTGCAGCTCAGTATATTGATTTTGTTTACTCATTGAGTGCTAAAGCCAATAAACTACACTTGGATTTGAAGTTAACTGGCCTCGATAATATTGTTGAAAAAGGTAATTTGTTAAATTTAAACTGGCAGGCAAGCGTACTTAAAACTGAAAGGGATATGACGATGGAACGTCAGTACTCAACTGTATATTATAAAAATACAGATGATGATGTTGATTTTCTTAACCCTGCTAAAGACGAAGAAAAAGAAATTACCGACAAAAAAATTCAATGGGTATCGTTTCAGCAACACTTTTTTTCAAGTGTGCTGATTTATAAAAACGGTTTTAGCAAATCAGCTTTACATGTAAGTACCGATACTGCTTCTCGTACAGAAACTAAGCAAATGCTCGCTAACCTGCAATTACCAGTTACCAGTAATGCGATTTATCCTCTGGAGTTTTATTTTGGACCTAATGAGTTTAAAACCCTAAAAGCCGAGGGTTATAATTTGGATAAACAAATTAACATGGGCTGGGGTCCATTAAAATATATAAACCGTTATGCTGTACTCGTAGTTTTCGACTTTTTAAAGCAATTTAACTGGAACTACGGTATTGTTATATTAGCCCTTACTGTTTTATTAAAGCTGATCCTTTCTCCACTCACTTATAAGTCGTACCTATCAATGGCCAAAATGAGGATCCTTAAGCCAGAAATGGACGAGATTAAGGCTAAGGTTGGTGAAGAGAATGCTACGCAGTTACAGCAGGAATACATGAAGCTGTACAAAAAAGCCGGAGTAAACCCATTAGGCGGTTGTTTGCCCATGCTATTACAAATGCCAATAGTATTTGCCTTTTTAAGGTTTTTCCCAGCGCTATTTGAATTACGCGGCGAGAGTTTTTTATGGATGCATGATCTTTCAACATATGATGATGTTATTAAATTTGGCTTTAATGTGCCGTTTTTAGGGAGCTATTTAAGTTTGATGTGTTTATTAATGACTATATCGACCTTTATATACACCTACTTTAACAACCAGGTATCGGGTGCTACCGGGCAAATGAAATACATAGGTTATATAACACCTATCATGTTCATTGTTTTCTTAAATAAATATCCATCTGGTTTAAATTATTACTACTTTTTGGCTAACATGTTAACCTTTGCACAGCAGTATTTAATCCGTCTTATGGTTGATGATAAAAAGATACATGCCCAGATCCAGGAAAACAAAAAGAAACCTGAGGATAGTAAAACTAAAAAGAAAAGCGGGTTTGCAGATAAAATGGAACAATACATGCGCCAGCAACAGCTACCAGCAAAAAAGAAATAAAAAGAAAAACTAAACCGAAAAGGCTATCTCAACAGGTAGCCTTTTCGGTTTATCGTTAACTCATTACGCCATTTTTTAAACTCAGCATATTGCCTTTAAAATCATCTTTTAAAAGCGTTATAGCAAGCTTACTTCGTTGCCCGGTTTGGCAACAGAAAACTATTTTTTTATCTACAGGCAATCTATCAATATTGTCAATCAGGTCATACAGTGGTATGTTTACGCCACCAATGTTAAAGTCTTCATATTCATAAGGTTCACGTACATCAACTAAACAAACCTCGTCGGGCGTTTGGGTTAAAAGCGTTACTAATTCGTCCATTCCTATTTCATGATATGCATCATGATTGGCTTTTATAATCGGTGTTTCGACTTGCCTGTTTTTAACATTTGATTTTTTGAACTGGAAAATATGAACAGAATTATCCAACGCGTTCATCGTTAGTAATTTACCCGAAAGTATTTCGCCTATTCCGCAAATTATTTTAATAGCCTCGTTAGCCATATAGGTGCCTATAATTCCAGGCAATACGCCGATTACCCCAATTTCTGCACAATTAGGTACTTCGTCGTTGCCCGGTTGATCTGGAAATATAGAACGATAATCCGGCCCTTCATTATAATTAAATACTGATACATGGCCTTCAAACTTGAATATCGACCCAAAAACAAGCGTTTTGTTTAAATCTACACAAGTATCGTTAACTAAATAGCGGGTATTAAAGTTATCAGACCCATCTATAATCAAATTATACTGATGGATAAGGTTAGCCGCGTTAACAGGTGTTAACCTTTCGGGATAAGCAGTTAGTTCAACATGCTGGTTAAGTACCTTTAGCTTTTCAGCGGCTACAATAGCTTTCTTTTTTCCAACATCGGCTGTTGAATACAATATTTGACGGTGCAGATTACTGTCGTCAACCACATCATCATCTACAATACCAATATTACCTACTCCGGCAGCAACAAGGTATTGCAACACCGGGCAACCCAAGCCCCCTGCTCCTATCATTAAAACTTTAGCGGCTTTTAGTTTTTCCTGGCCAGCTAAACCTAATTCGGGGAGTATGATCTGCCTGTTATACCTTTTTAGTTCGTCGCGATGAAGCATTTACTTTATGATGTGGCCAGGCATACGTCCCAGTCTTTCCAAACGGGTTCGTAACCTTGCGCTGTTATTATTTTAGCAATTTCGGCAGGACTGCGTTCGTCCGAAATTTCAAACTGCTCCAATGATTGCGGCTCAACCGCATACCCACCTGGATTAGTTTTTGAACCTGCACTAATTGCCGTAATGCCTAATTTAATAATATTATTTCTAAATAAAGGAGATTCGCGTGTAGAAATTGATAATTCCACCTCTTCGTTCCATATACGGTAAGCACAAATAAGCTGTACTAATTCTCTATCACTCATCTCCACCTTAGGTTCCAAACCACCGCTAAAGGGCCTTAGCCTCGGGAAAGATAAACTATACTTACTTTGCCAATATCGTTTTTCAAGGTAGGTTAAATGCAATGCCGTAAAAAAACAATCGGTGCGCCAATCTTCCAAACCTATTAAAACACCCAGACCCATTTTATGGATCCCGGCCTGGCCTAACCTGTCAGGCGTTTCAAGCCTGTATTCAAAATTTGATTTTTTCCCTTTCGGATGGTGCTTACGGTAATCGTCCTGGTGGTAGGTTTCCTGATAAACCAATACTGTATTAAGGCCGTACGGGGTTAATTGTTCATAATCTTCCAGATCAAGAGGCTGTACCTCCATAGAAATACTCGCGAAATGCGGCCTTAACAGGTCGAGTACTTTTTTAAAGTAATCTACATGTACGGTTTGGTTAGCTTCGCCTGTAACAAGTAAAACATGCTCATATCCCATGTCTTTAAGTACCGCTACTTCTTGCATAATTTCCATCGGCGAAAGCGTTTTACGTTTCACCTTATTATCAAAACTAAAACCGCAATAAGTACAAATGTTATTGCATTCGTTAGAAAGGTATAACGGTACATACATTTGTATAACCTTACCAAAACGTTTTAATGTTAATTGCTGACTAAGCTGTGCCATTTGCTCCAGGTAAGGCGCGGCAGCCGGCGAAACTAATGCCTTAAAGTCTTCCAGATCTCTTTTTGGTGCAGCTAATGCTCGTTCAACATCGGCACTGGTTTTAGCATAAATGCTTTGCTTGGTTTTATCCCAATCGTAAGTTTTAAAAACATCAGTGAAGTTATTCATCTAAGAACGAAGTTAATGGGCTGCTTGCTACAGCATATGAAACAGGTTTGGCTAATTTAGCCTCGAACGCCATCCGCCCGGCCTCAATAGCTAGTTTAAAGGCCCTAGCCATTCGTACCGGATCGTTTGAAACCGCGATAGCGGTATTTACCAATACTGCATCTGCACCAATTTCAAGTGCCCATGCGGCATCTGATGGCGAACCTATACCCGCGTCGATAATTACGGGTACATTGCTCTGACTGATGATGATCTCTAAAAAATCGATGGTCTTTAAGCCTTTATTACTGCCAATTGGCGATCCTAAAGGCATAACAGCAGCGGTACCTGCATCTTCAAGTCGTTTACACAAAACCGGATCAGCATGTATATATGGTAACACAATAAACCCTAATTTAGCCAGCTCCTCAGTAGCTTTAAGCGTCTCAATTGGGTCGGGCATAAGGTATTTAGGGTCAGGATGAATTTCCAGCTTTATCCAGTTGGTTTCTAAAGCCTCACGGGCTAGTTGAGCCGCAAAAATAGCTTCCTTGGCATTACGTACACCTGAGGTATTGGGTAATAAATTGATGTGCGGATATTTCAGACGGATCAATATATCATCGTCTCTGTCGTTTATATCAACACGCTTCAGGGCAACGGTAACAAGCTCAGAGCCAGATGCCAACAAGGCCTCTTCCATTAATTCTGATGAACTGAATTTACCTGTCCCAGTAAATAAACGCGAATTGAATATCTTATCGGCTATTTTTAACATCCTTCTATATCTTTTTAATTTGAGATCAGTTCTGCATGATCAACAGAACATAATTCGTGATACATATTTTTTACTGTTTGCGCCTGAAAAGTGGCATATGTTAGCGCGCCGGATACAGCCACCCCGTAAACACCTGCCTGCATCAATGCCGGAATATCTTTCAGCTCAATACCCCCAATTGCAATAATCGGTATTTCGATACCAGCATTTTTAACCTGTTCCATTATTTTATTGTAACCCTCCAAGTGCAATATCGGGCTGAGGTTCCTTTTGGTTTTTGTAAAACGGTACGGCCCTAAGCCAATATAATTAACACCTTCTGCGGCGCGTTGCTGTATATGGTTAAAGGTATTAGCCGTTCCACCTATTATCATTTCGTAGCCTACAATAGCACGTGCCTCGGCAACCGACATGTCATTTAGGCCCAAATGCACACCATGCGCCCCGGTTTCTATTGCTATTGCGGGATAATCATTAATAATCAGTTTCGCATCATATTGTTCACAGAGTTTTTTTGCTGATAACGCATAATCCCTAACTATGTTCTCGGGTTGGTTTTTAACGCGCAACTGTATCCACTTCCCCCCGGCATCTAGTACTCCTTTAATTGCAGAAAGATGGGTGCGGTTGCCTGGCTGTTGTGAAATGTAATGAAGTTTGTCAATCATAATCTAATGTTTTCTGGTATATGTAATTGATCTTTTTAAAATTCTCGATAGCCTTTCCATCCTCATTCCACACGGCACCTAATATTGCCGCTCCATCAAAACGCATTTCCCTGGTGATGGCTATATTATTAATAGTAATACCCCCTAAAGCAATTACTTTTGGGAACTCATTCTCCTTACTAAGTCTGAAATCATTCTGCACCACACTAGAATACCCTTTCTTTGAAATACTATTAAATACCGGCCCAAAAAAAACGTAACTAAATTGTTTTAAACCAGGCAATGCCTCCAGGGTATGTATAGATGTACTTAAAGTAACCCCATTTTGTACGTGTTTTTGCCATTGTTCATTTGATCCGTTTCTGGCACTTTCTGTATAGTGTAGCCGCTTTATCCCAAACTCAAGCGCAACATCATGGTGTTGATGCATCGCTATCGCTCCCAGATATTCAGGGTTTATTTTTTTAAGCAATTGCCTCGTTTGATTTGGCCCACATAGCGGCTTACGTAAATGAAAGTATTTCAAACCCAAGCTAAACAGATCATTAATAACCTGTGCTTCATTTGGTATTAAAACCGGGTTTGAAATAACAATCAGCTCCATCTTTATAAATATAGTTCACTACCTTTTTGTGCAAATTCCAGCGATTTTTCTTCCATTCCTTTTGCCAGCGCATTATCATCGTCAAGGCCATTTTCTTTGGCATAGTCTCTTACATCCTGCGTAATTTTCATAGAACAAAAGTTTGGCCCGCACATAGAGCAAAAATGCGCGATTTTGGCACCATCGGCAGGCAGGGTTTCATCATGAAACTCTTTAGCCGTGTCGGGATCAAGTGATAAATTAAACTGATCTTCCCACCTAAATTCAAACCGGGCTTTGCTCAACGCGTTATCACGATACTGCGCCCCTGGGTGGCCTTTTGCCAAATCGGCAGCATGAGCAGCAATTTTATATGTGATTACTCCATCTTTTACATCCTTTTTGTTGGGCAGGCCAAGATGTTCTTTTGGTGTTACATAACATAACATAGCCGTACCAAACCAACCTATCATAGCAGCACCTATAGCCGATGTGATATGATCGTATCCCGGTGCAATATCTGTGGTTAGTGGGCCCAAAGTATAAAAAGGTGCTTCTGAGCAATGCTGTAATTGCTTTTCCATATTTTCTTTAATAAGGTGCATTGGCACATGGCCCGGCCCTTCAATAATGGTTTGCACATCATGCTTCCAGGCAATTTTTGTAAGCTCGCCTAAAGTTTCTAATTCAGAGAATTGCGCCTGATCGTTGGCATCGGCAATACAGCCGGGCCTTAATCCATCCCCTAAAGAGAACGAAACATCATACGCTTTCATGATCTCGCAGATCTCTTCAAAATGGGTATACAAAAAATTCTCTTTATGATGCGCCAAGCACCATTTAGCCATTATTGAACCACCGCGCGATACAATACCGGTTATCCGTTTGGCTGTCATGGGTACATATCTCAACAATACCCCCGCGTGGATGGTAAAATAATCTACCCCTTGCTCTGCTTGCTCTATCAGCGTATCTCTGAATAGCTCCCACGTAAGGTCTTCGGCTTTGCCATTTACCTTCTCTAACGCCTGATAAATAGGTACTGTACCAATTGGCACTGGCGAATTACGGATAATCCATTCCCGTGTTTCGTGAATATTTTTCCCAGTAGACAAATCCATAATGGTATCTGCACCCCAGCGGCATGCCCAAACGGCTTTTTCTACCTCCTCTTCTATACTTGAGGTTACTGCTGAGTTACCAATATTAGCGTTGATCTTTACCAGGAAATTACGGCCGATGATCATCGGCTCTATTTCGGGGTGGTTAATATTTGATGGTATTACTGCACGGCCCGCAGCTACTTCCGCCCTAACAAACTCTGCTGTAATGTGCCCCTTAGGTGTATTTGCACCAAAACTATGGCCCTGATGTTGGTGGCCCAAAACATCATTTTCGCCATTTAACAGATCGATACGCTGATTTTCGCGAATGGCTATATACTCCATTTCGGGTGTGATGATCCCTTTTTTGGCATAATGCATTTGCGAAACGTTCATCCCCGGCTTGGCGCGATAAGGCTTGCTGATATAATTAAACCTTAAATGATCAAGATTTTGGTCATGCAAGCGTTGTTTTCCGTAGGCTGATGATATCTGATCTAGTTGTTCAACATCCCCTCTTTTCACTATCCATTGTTCACGTAAACGAGGTAAACCCTTTTTTACGTCAATATCCGCATCGGGGTCTGTATAGGGTCCGCTGGTATCATAAATAGTTACCGAAGCATTGGGCTCAGTTTCGCCAAACCTGCCATGCAGTTTAGTTTCGCTTAAGCTAACTTCGCGCATGGCAACTTCAATATCATGAAGCTGGCCTTTAATATGTACTTTTTTTGATGCCGAAAACGGTGTACGGCTAATAACCTGCCCGTCTGGAGTTTTTTCGCTTTTCATAATACTTTAATTTTTTTTGGCTTATCCACCCTGGGTTGCTTTTACTAGAATAATTTGATCGCCGGGATAAAGTAAATGCCTCTCCCAGTCAACCTTAGATACGATAACCTGGTTCACGGCAACAGCGAACCCATTTACAGGCTGTTGTAAAACAGCAATAAGCATGTTTTGAACATTACATGTTTCGGGTACAGTATAAGTTTGCTGGTTTACAGTAATTTCCATTGCTATTTAGTTTGTAACTATAGGAATGGCCTGTATCAGGAATGAAAAAACAATGATGAGTTGTTTTCACTTTTCCCTTCGGCAGTACTAACTGCATCAGGTTCAAAGGGTATTATCTCAGTCCGAATAGTGGACACCCCTAAAGTTGGCGTAAACATAAGAAAAAAAAATATAATTCCAATTCTTTAACATTCAGTTTATACAGTATTAATTGCAGATTACAATTACACTTCAAAACCGATGCACATTTACGGCTATTGCTGGCCGTAGTGGAAGGGATATTGGCAATAAACCGTTGCCGTTGTGCGAGTGGATCATATAGTTGGCCGCACCCGGGGACATAAGAAATCGGCTATCATTCCGATGTAGCGAAATATGTAGGTAAGGGCAAAGTGCCGTTTCTATTACTATCGAGTTTACAAGAATTCATCAAACAGCAAAAATCTGCCAAAGGAAAAGCTTTTCCACTATTCCATTGGCAGATTAATGTTTTTAAACGCCTGTTTAATTATTTTTTATCAATTGCAATAATTACCGCGCCTAAAGCCGGTACATTTACCTTAATCCCTTTGTCGGTAACTGCAGAGTTTGGTTTTAAGGTGTTATAACCATCCGGCCCTCCGGCAACACCGGTTGGGCCATTTCCATTAACTAATACTTTTCTAGAAAACTCGCCATTATCATTACTACCCTGCAGGGTATACCAATAAAAGCGGGCTCCAGGATTATAGTTTTTAAATTTAATTAATACAGTTTGATCAGAGCCAGAGGTATTTACTACGCTTACATTAGCCTGACCAGAAGCGTATGTTGACGCATAAGCTTTAAGTGACGAATTTCCGGTTATTGATGTAGGCACCATTCTGTCGCCTAAAAATTTCTGAAAATAATACATATAGTAAAAAGCAGGCCTTGGGGTCCATTTTGCAACACCACCCGGTTCGCCTCCTGGGCTAAATAACCCGTGGTCATTACCATTGTCCCAGCCGTTTAAAAGGTCCCAACGAGCGGCCAGGCCAAATTGATTTTTTATAGACTCCCCTATTACCATAAGCGAAAACAATCCACAGGTATTGGAAACTTTTTGCATTGACCCATTAGCTTCAATATTCCATTCTGTTAAGGCCATCGGTTTAATGGCCGCAGCGTTTGATTGTACCGTCTGAGTTACAAAATTCATCATTCGGGCAGATTCCGAGGTGGCAGCTCCCAGTATTGTAGCCGCATTTGAATTAGCCTGATACGGAGTAAAATAATTATGTACTATATAATAATCTGGTTTATTGTTTAATTCAGGTAACATGGATGTGTTCCATGTTTGCATTGTATTTGTTTGCCACGATTGAACTGGCTGTTCAAACACTGAGGCACCTATATAAATTGTTTTACCAATTTCTGTTGCGGCTTTACGCATAGAGTCGGCAAACACTTTAAAATGCTGGGCATATAATTTGCCTGTAAGGTACTCCGGTTGCCCATCTTTGTTTTTATTAACATCAATACGGAACCCCCATTCCCAATCGCCATAATTTTCATTACCCACTTCCCAGTATTGCGTGCGGCCTTTATCATAACGTACCCAATCTGCCGCAAGGTGTGCTGCTGCTGCTACAGGATTAGCACTGGTGCCATACCTGGCGTAGCCATAGTTTACAGTAATAATGCCCGAGTTATTGCTTTGCTGCAACATAGCATAATAATTATCTAACGAGGCTCTCCAGTTATCGGTAGTTTTACCCCAACCATAACCGGGATCTTTAAAATTACCGTCTTTATCAACTATTTGGGCAGGCGCATCAGGTGGATTGGTATTAGCCGGCTGGTTCCAAAAATAAACATCACTGCCGCTACCCATTGGAAAACGAATAATATGCGGGTGCAGGTTAGTAATGTGGGTCATAAAAATCGGTTGAGATATAAAATCCGTCATCCATAAATCCGAATTTTGCCCAAATTCAGTTGTAGGGATTTTAGTAATAACAGATGAGGCATCAACAGTTACAATATTATCACCACTCGCAGCAGCGGGAGCATCAATATAATCAGGAGCAGTAAATGTTTTAGGCTGCCAATCGTTCATAAAGAACCCAATTGTGGCGGCCGTTGCTGGATCTGTAGGCGTAACAACATTTACTACAGGATATAGCGGGCCGTTATCAACCGGAGCAGGAGCAGGTGCATTCTCTTTGTTTTTACCGCACGAAACGATAAAGACAACTACCAAAAGGTAAACAGCGTACTTTAAAAACGAAATAATTTTGGGTAACATAAAATCAGTATAAGTTAAAATGATTATAATTAAATGTTGCTACACAGATTTCTATTGAAATGATCTCGTAGCTATAAATGGTTAAACATTCAAATTTAACATTCAAACAACACTTAATTATAATGCAATTCAGGCTTAAAATACGCTAAAATTATCATTTAATCCGGTTATGAATATAGAGTATAATAAAAAGTAGTATTTTAAACAAATAGGAATATTAAACGTTATAAAATCAAAATCAACTAAATATAAAGTCATGAAAACTAAAATCTATTTATTTTTTGCCGCATTAATGCTAACTTTTGCCGCAACAACTTCAAATGCGAAAGCTGGTATAATTGTAGCAGGAACAACAACTACAGTTTCATACGGTAAAAACGATATTGCTAATATGACAGTTGCACAAAGGGAGGCCAGAATTGCCGAGATCAAACAGCGTGTTACTGAGATTAGAGCAATGGATAAATCACATCTTACCTCGAACGAGAAAAAAGAATTACGTACCGAATTAAAAAACATGCGTAAAGAAGCTAATGCAATGAGTGCAGCAAACGGTGGAGGCGGCATTTATCTTTCTGTAGGGGCAATCATTATTATTATTCTATTGTTAATATTGATATTACACTAAATAAAACTTTACTAAATTACAACAAGGCTGGATCATAAAACATGATACAGCCTCGTTGTATAAAGTTATTAGTTATTGGGTAACTTTATTGACTTACTCCTCTCCCATTGCGAAATTAACCGGTATGGTATACTGTACCCGTACATGTCTGCCGTTTTGAATACCTGGGTTCCAGCGTGGCGATGTTTTAAGTACTCGTATCGCTTCTTCTCCTAAACCACTTCCGGGGTTCTTTACAGCTTTAATATCAGTTAAACTCCCATCAATTTCTACTACAAACTGCAAAAAAACCTTTCCTGATATACCGTTTTGTCTAGCTAACTCTGGGTATTTGATATGGGCCTGTAAAAACTTACCAAAAGCCGCCTCTCCTCCCGGAAATGCAGGTGAAACTTCAACTGCACGAAAGATGATGCTTTCATCTGCTTCCGTCGCTCCTCCATTAAGAGCTGTGCCTGGCGGCTCCTCAATGCTTACAATACCATTAGGGTCTCCCTTAATTGTAGTCTGGCCAGGGTCGGCATTTGCAAGTGCTGCTTCGTTTGGCGGATCCTGATTTCTAACATTTTGGTCTATTGTTACAACAGGTGGCGTAAAAGTAACCGTATTGTTTATATGTTGCGCAGGTGCGCTTACGCGAGGTGGGGTAACAGTGTGGCTTGGTTCAATTATTTTAATTTTGGTTAAATCAACCTGTGTTACATCCACCTTTTCATCCACTTTAGGGATATACCTGTTTATTTTATTGATAATTGTGGGTAGTGCCAAAGCAAAAACAAAGGCCGATATAGCGATAAGTAATGCCCGGTTAGTAGTTTGCGGGTTTTCGCGGCGTAGCTGGTAAGCTCCATATTCCTGGTTGCGATCTTTAAAAATAATTTCGCGCCAGCCGGCGTTCATAATGTCTAAATTTTCTCCTATCATCTTAGTAAGTTTTAAATTTATTTATAGTTGTGTTATTCAATTGGTTATTGATCTGCATCTTCTGTTTAAAGTCAGGCTTAGGTATCGTTGTTAATTGTTACGGGTGCTTTCATAATGTTTGGGTTTTGATATAATGATGTATGGAAAAGCATATTTCCATAAACCATAAAAAAAAATTATTTTGACGCCATTAATGAACTTTATAAAAACCGCCCGTAAAACTGATGATATTGACGACGATAAGTTGTTGCAAGGCTATCGCGAAAGCGGAGATATAGCATTGCTGGCTCGGCTATACGAACGCTACATGCATTTAATTTATGGAGTTTGTTTAAAGTATTTAAAAGACGAAGAACTAAGCAAGGATGCCGTGATGCAGATATTTGAGGAACTGTTAATTAAAGTTACGCGGTATGATATAAAACAGTTTAAGGGTTGGCTATATATACTGAGTCGTAACTATTGCCTGATGGAATTACGGTCGGCTAAAAAAATAAATCAGGAGCCTTTGGATGAGTTTATGGAATTGGATGCAAATTTGCATCCTGATAGTGAAAACCGGGAACAAGACTTGCAGGCTATGGAGCGTTGCAAAGAAAAATTACCCGCCGCGCAAAAAATAAGTGTTGATATGTTTTACCTCGAAGAAAAGTGCTACAAAGAAATAGCTGATTATACTGGTTACACCATGAGCGAAGTAAAAAGCTATATCCAGAATGGTAAAAGGAATTTAAAAATTTGTATGGAGAAAAACCGTGAACACTAACCCACCCAACATATCACAAATACAAAAGTACCTTAACGGGGAACTTGACATCAAAGCCATGCATCAGTTGGAGCAGCAGGCACAAGATGATCCGTTTTTAATGGATGCGCTTGAAGGTTACCAAAACATTGGCACAAATCAGCAATACAATTTGATTGAAATGCAGGGCCGTTTAGCACACCGTACCACTATTAAAAACAAACGTAAAGTGCTATTATGGGCTCTGCCAATGGCGGCATCGGTAGTGGCGGCTCTAGTAGCAGGTTTGTTATGGCTTTCGCCGAAGGGTGGAAAGGAAAAAACCGCAGTCCATAAAGCGTATATAAAACAATCACCAATAAAAGTTGATACAACCCCAAATACACCACTAGTTATTGCCCCTACCCCACATACAACTGAAATAGAAAAACCCATAGCGCAGTTGCAACATATTAGTTTAAATCAACATCGCAGCGTGTCTGCTCATGTTATTGCAGTTCCAAATACTATTGTCAGGAAGAAGCAAGATGTTGCTCAAAATTTAAATAACGATACCGTATCTAAACCAACTTTACAAAAAGTGCTCGCAGAAATAACTCCAAGTTTAGAGATAACCAAACCACTCACAGGCATAATAATGGATACAACCGGGCATGCTTTATCGGGGGTAAAAGTGTATATCAAAGGCACAAATATAGCAGCCGTTACGGATAGTAAAGGCGTCTTCAACATTAATTCTACATCGCCAAAGCAAACGCTTACCATAGACTATGCGGGGTATGATAACAAACAGATTGTATTAAACGGCCAGGATAAATTAAATATAACCCTTAATGAAAGTGCTGTTTCATTACCAGAAATTTCAATCCCATCGCATAGTGATAGTAAATCTGCAGGTTTGG
>JANXTT010000105.1 GCA_025352225.1 Mucilaginibacter sp.
GCCAAACGATCGTTAACCTGGTCGCGGCGGGGATGAGTTTTTGCAAATTTTCCATCCTGTGCAAATGTAACTGTAGTTAATCCTAAAGAGGCTACTAATAAGGCGGTCATTAAAATGTTACTTTTCATAATTTTTAGGTTAAATTTTATTTCTTAATTATTTGTTTTATACATTCATAGACTGCCAATATTTACGAAGGTTTAATTGGCAGTATTAAGTAAATATTATCAATTATTCTGAGGGTTTTTTTGACTGAATAATGCTTAATTTTAAAACATCAATCTACCATTATGATCAACGTTACTACAGACTGGCTACAGTCGATAGATGCATTAAAAGAGGTGCCTGCACTACAATTGCAATGGCTGATAGATAATAGTGAAAACTATATAATACCCGAAGGCGACTTTATTTTTAAACCAGGCTCCCCAATATCCGCTACGCTTATTGTTATTGATGGCAGGATAAAGATATATATGCTACAAAATAATGAAGCGCGGGAATTGGCAATATTTGAACCAAAAACCATTACAGGCTATCTCCCGTTTTCGAGGGCGAAGACCGCCGCAAGCTATGGCGAAGCAACCCAAGACACCCAAATACTAGCCTTACCTATTCAAAGGTCACACGATTTGATTTGTACACATTTTGAATTGACCCAAGCTTTGGTACATGTGATGACAAGCCGGGTAAGGGAAATGACATCTTTACAACAACAAAACGAAAAGATGATGGCTTTGGGTAAACTTTCGGCCGGTTTGGCCCATGAGTTAAATAACCCCGCATCTGCCGTGGTACGCGGCGCAGTAACATTAAAAAAACACTTGCAGTTGCAGCCCGAAAGCTTTAAAAATATCATTGAAATAAAAATGAGTCCGTTAGAGGTGGATATTGTTAACAATAAGATGTTCGGGATATTGGGTAACAAACAAAAACCTGTTTATACTTTAATGGAACGCAACGATCTGGAAGATGATATGGTTGACTGGCTTGATACTTACCAGGTAACCAATGCGCCTGAAATTGCTGAAAATTTTGTGGAATATGGGTTTACGCTTGCCGACGTAGAAGAATTTAAACAGCTTATACCTACAGCTTATCTCTCACCGGTATTTAATTGGATCAACAGCAATTTGGTAACTGAAAAAATGGTTACCGATATTGAGGAGGCATCAAAACGCATAGCCGACCTGGTAGGTTCTGTAAAAACCTTCACCCATATGGACCAGGGATATGATAAGCAATTTGCCGATATCCATAGCGGAATACGCAATACACTTAATATGCTGCAATATAAAACCCGTAAAGGGAATGTAGAAGTAGTACAAAATTTTGATACAAGCCTCCCTCCTGTTAAAGCTATGATAGGTGAACTTAATCAAGTTTGGACAAATTTGATTGACAATGCACTTGACGCCATGGAGGTTAATGGTAAAGGCGTACTGGAAATAAAAACCGTTCAGGATCGGGAATTTGTACAGGTTTCAGTTATTGATAACGGGCCAGGCATACCTGCAGATATACGGTCGCGAATATTTGACCCGTTTTTTACTACAAAGGAAATTGGCAAAGGCACCGGGCTAGGGCTTGACGTAGTAACCCGTATTGTGCGCCAGCACAGGGGCTCTATCAAAGTTAATTCGGTACCGGGCCATACCGAATTTTTGATCTGTTTCCCGATAAACGGATAGATAGAAGATCAAAGATAAAGTATCCTCAAGTTCACATCGTTTAATAAATTACACCTATTAACAAACAAAAAAACAGATGAGTTTACCCATTATATTTTGCATAGATGATGACCCACAGGTATTGCGGGCCATTACTCGGGATCTAAAAAACAAGTATCGCGATAGCTATAAAATATTGAGCACTACCATAATTAAGGAAGGCCTGGATAGCTTGCTGGAGCTTAAAAACAAAGGCGAAACTATAGCGATGTATATATCTGACCAGCGCATGCCTGAGATGGATGGTATAGCCTTTTTGGAAGCGGCCATGAAATATTATCCGGATGCTAAAAGAGTGCTGCTCACAGCTTATTCGGATACGGATGCGGCAATTAAGGCCATAAATACGGTTCAACTAGATTATTACCTGGTTAAACCATGGGACCCCCCCGAAGAAAAACTCTACCCTATTATTGATGGCTTGCTTGATGATTGGCTCAATACCTACCGGCCCGATTTTAAAGGAATAAAGGTGATTGGGTATCAGTATTCGCAGCAATCGCACGAGATTAAAGACTTTTTAGCAGGCAACCTGGTACCATACCAATGGTTTGATATAAAAGCAGAAGAAGTATGCAACCAGTTATTAACCTTAAACGGGCTCACAACCAAAGATATTCCGGTGGTGATATTTGAAGATGGTTCTAACCTAATTAAGCCATCTATCATTGAAATTGCTGATAAGATAGGCCTTAATCCAAAAGTAAAAAATGAGGTTTACGATGTAGTGATCATCGGCGCGGGCCCTGCGGGTTTAGCAGCAGGAGTTTACGGCGCGTCCGAAGGGTTAAAAACATTATTGATAGAGCGGCGGGCACCGGGGGGCCAGGCTGGAACCAGTAGCCGTATAGAAAACTATTTAGGATTCCCTACCGGGCTAAGCGGGGCCGAGTTAACCAGGCGCGCCATGACACAGGCTACCCGTTTAGGTACCGAATTTTTATCGCCTCAATCTGTAAAGGCAATTGAGCAAAAAGATGGCTATAAAAAAATATTATTAACCGATGGTGATTGTGTAGATACGCGGAGTGTAGTAATTACAACCGGAGTTGATTACCGCAAGCTTGATACCAAAGGCGTGGCAGATTTTACCGGGGCGGGTATTTACTACGGGGCAGCGATGACAGAGGCAGCGGCTTGTAAAGACAAAGAAGTGTATGTAGTTGGGGGAGGTAATTCGGCGGGGCAGGCAGCCATGTATTTGTCCAAATTTGCTAAAAATGTATATATTTTGGTGAGGAAAGAAGACCTGACCAGTACCATGTCGGCTTATTTGATCGATCAGATAAAGGGCACGAGCAACATCCACATTCATGGCAAAACTGAAATTGTTGAGGCCATGGGATCTGATAAACTAGAGCAATTAGTTATAACCGATGTAGATTCTGACGTACTGGAAACCCGCGTGGCGGGTGCGCTTTACATATTTATTGGAGCAAAGCCATTTACAGATTGGATTCCGCCGGATATTATTAAAGATGCCAAAGGTTTTTTAGAAACAGGCCGCGAATTGAAGAACTACGATAGTTACAAAAAAATATGGAAACAAGTACGCGACCCATACCTCCTGGAAACGAGTTGCCCTGGCATTTTTGCTGCCGGCGACGTACGCGCAGGCGCCATGAACAGGGTAGCATCCGCTGTAGGCGAAGGCTCAATGGCCATTAGTTTTGTACATAAATATTTGGCAGAAGTTAAGTAGATATAAGTTAATGATTGTTTAATATAAATAAAAGATCAGCCATGGCTCAACCCGAAATTTGCCAACATTTGTTAGATATTAAAACACTAAAACATGCTAAGCAGCACGTTTGCGAGGAATGTATAAAAACCCATAGCCAGTGGGTGCATTTACGTACCTGCCAAACCTGCGGTACTACGCTATGTTGTGACGACTCGCCCAATCAACATATGACGAAGCATTACCATCTTACCAGCCACCCCGTTGTTATATCATCAGAACCTGGAGAAAGGTGGCTATGGTGTTACCCTGATGAAAGCTTTGCCGAATATTGATAACAGCCGGAGATTTTGATGATATTCCGTAAAAAAACCTGTCCAAACTTTAACAGGTTTTTTTATGGGCTTATTAAAGCTTATTTACCTATTTGTTTGCTCACTTTGTTTTGTTGTTGGTTCAAAGTTTTTTGTTCTTGTTTAGTAATATGGCCACCATTTTGAGACGCCATTGCTCTTTCTTCTTTTCTGATCTGACGATCGTCTTTATGCAACGAAGCTGCTTGTTTTTTTGTCATATCACCTTCTTTAACTTCGTTATGGATACGTTTGTTTTGACGGGCCAAACGATCGTTAACCTGGTCGCGGCGGGGATGAGTTTTTGCAAATTTTCCATCCTGTGCAAATGTAACTGTAGTTAATCCTAAAGAGGCTACTAATAAGGCGGTCATTAAAATGTTAGTTTTCATAATTTTTAGGTTAAATTTTATTTCTTAATTATTTGTTTTATACATTCATAGACTGCCAATATTTACGAAGGTTTAATTGTAACTAATTTTACTAAAAACATGATGTAAATTGTTTAATATTGATCAGCCTGCTCCAACCTATATATCCATAAAAATTAAGCTTATGACCAAGCGCGAACTTGTTTTAGTAGTAACAACTATTTTAATGATGTGCATCCCGATAGCGATCATCGCACATAAAAACAATCCACCCGTGGAATTGCCTTCTACAGCTTTTGACTATACCAGTATTAAAGCCGTTAAAACCAAAGTGGGCGAAAAACGTCAGTTTTGTGACGCGCCAACAAAAACGCTCAATAACCTGGAAATTCATGAAACAAGTTTGAACCCCGGCGAATTGGCTCACCCCGCGCACCAGCACCCTGAGGAAGAACTGATTGTAGTAAGACAAGGCACTATTGAGGTACTGGTTAATGGCGAGTTAAAACAGGTTGGCCCCGGCTCCATTGTTTTCCAGGCGGCAAACACTCTGCATAGTACTAAAAACGCGGGTAAAACCGTTGCCATCTACCATGCTATTAAATGGCGGACCGATAAAACTCATTAACTAATTACTGGCTGGCGCAACGCCCTAATACCGCCCGCATTACCAGTAAACAACTACTAAAACCATCATTTCGCCATAGCAAACTCTTCGGCTAAACCGTTGAGCGCTTTTGTACTGATGGTTGTATGGCCGTTATCAACTACTATGCGGTACCTGAACTTTATATGTTCGCCTTTTTTAAGATGCAGGTTTTTAAAGCTTTTACCATTGGTAAAAACCTTCTCTCCTAAAGGGTTAGCGGCAAACAGGCCATAACCTCTGGCATGCCAAAACGTTGGGTAATTGGGGTTAAGCGGGTTATCAATAATAGCTATACTGATAGAATCGGCCCCTATTTTACCATATACTTTACACCATTTGCCACGGGTGCTCCAGGCGGCATCTCCTTGTTTACCTTCGCTGGTGAGGTAGTTGCCATTAGGTATTTTATCATCGCCACCTTTAACTATAGTTACATTGCCTTTAGCATCGGTAAACTTTTGATCTTGGGTTGTGGGTATCTGCAATTGGTGCGCCAGCCGCAGGCCAAGCAGCCCGTCTTTAGCATCGTTAAAAACAACATCTGTATTGGCAGTTAAAACCGTTACACGGTCAATAATCCGCTGGTGGGTAGTTCCGGCAAATTCAAAATGGGTGGTTTCTTCTAGTAATACTTCGTTTTGTTGGTTTACCCAGTTAGCATGGTAAGCCAGCTTGCCTTTGTTGCCGCTGGCCATATCTAAAATATGATCAGTTTTTATCCATCCGTATTGGCTCTTTTTCTCTTTCGGGATCGCATAAGAGTTGTTCCAGAAATCCAGGCCATTAACATTCTCAAAATTGAACCAGATACCTATATGATGCGGATGATCAGTAGGGTCGCCGGGTTTAGGGTTGAGCGGAAAGCCGCGCGTAACTACCATTCCATTGGCAGCATGTACCGGGTAAAGTACAGGTTTTTCTAAACTATCGGGATACAAAAAACTGGTGAATAACTTACCGCCTATCAAAATGTCAACCTTTTTTTCTTTAGCTATTTTAACAACCTTTACCATTTCCTTTTTTTGGGCAATGGCCGATAAATGCATGATTGCGAATAACAATATAATGCCGCTATAGGTATACTTCATATTTAGATCTATCATATTATTAATACTTAAACACTTTGCCCCCGGCCATTACTTCCTGCGTGGCTTCGTCGAAGGTTACTTTTTGCCCGGTATGCACCGCCGCGTTTGTCATGATGGTGGCTATAGAATGGCTATAACCAGCCTCTACAGGGGCATGCGGCTGTTTGCGGCTCCGCACACATTCCATCCAATTACGAATATGGTTGGAGGTAAGCTTATCGCCACCTGTATTGGCCGATGCTACCACCTTTTCTTCGTTGGAGAGCGTTAATTCGGGTAATAAATTAGGCTGCATATTCATGGCCGCAGCCAGTTTTTGCGTCAATCCGCCTTTGGGCGAAACCTTATTGGTGATCAAATTGAGTTCGCCACCGTTGGAGTAGTATATTTCTGAAGGGCTTTCGTCGCCATTATGCATACGCGAAGCAAATACCACCTGAAAGCCTTGAGACATATCGTTTATTGGGCCATAATCAAACGCGGCGGTAATTGTATCCCAGTTAGTTCGCCCATCTTTCCAGGCATATATACCCCCATTAGCTACCACACTACGCGGATGCTGCAAACCACTAAACCAGTGTACAGTATCAATCTGGTGGCTCATCCATTGGCCGGGAAGGCCGGATGAGTATGGCCAAAACAAGCGGTATTCCAGGCACTTACGTGGATCGAAAGTATCATGCGGGCGGTTCATTAAGAAACGTTTCCAATCGGTATCTTCTTCTTTTAATACGTTCAAAAGTTCGGGGCGGCGCCAGCGTCCGGGTTGGTTTACGTTCCAGTTAAGTTCAACCATGGTTATTGGGCCAAACTTGCCCGATCTGATAAAATCGCTTGCGGCTTGATAATTACTTCCACTCCTCCGCTGCGAACCTATCTGTACTATTTGACTGGATGCTTTAATGGCTTTTAATGCTGCGCGATTATCGGCCATTGTTTCGGCAAATGGTTTTTCTACATAAGCATCGCAACCCGCTTTTACGGCTTCAATAGCATGCAGGGCATGCTGAAAATCAGCAGTGCTTATAAATACGGCATCTACCAGTTTCTTGTCATATAATTCCTCATTATTACGGCATGCGGTAACATCATGACCCATTTTTTCTTTCCAGGTGGCTGCCCCTTCTTCCCGGCGGCGTTTCCATATATCTGATACGGCCACCACATCAAAGTTTAGCTCTTTGTAATGGTTCATAAAACTTGGGAGGTGCGAACTTCTATGCCTGTCTGAAAAGCCTACCACTCCTACCCTAACCCTATCGTTAGCACCCATAATACGACTATAACTTTTGGCACTCCAACTAACTTTTGACGCTAAAACCCCGGCAGTAACCAATGCCGATTGTTTGATAAAAACCCGACGAGAATTGCTCATATCTATCTATAATTATTTTAGTTCTTTAATTTTAATACTGCGGAAAGAAACCATGTTGCCATGATCCTGCAAAAGAATATGGCCCGCCTTGGCCTCGCCAAAATTTGGCCATACCTTGTATTTGCTCATCGCTACCAAATCGCGGTACTCCTTTGATCCGCGTACATACTCCAATACTTTAACGCCATTTAAATAGTGTATAACATGGTTATCGGGGTAAACCACAATACGGCCCTGGTTCCACTCGCCAATGGGGTGGATAAACCGTTTGGGTTTGTTTGATGGGATAAGATCGTAAAGAGAAGCCAGAGTGCGATCGCCATCACGGCCAAGTTTAGCATCGGGGTGCAGTTCATCATCAAGCACCTGGTATTCCAGGCCAATAGCGGACCCTTTGGTTTTTTCGTCGAGCGTAACAAAATATTTTACGCCGCTGTTTGCCCCCGGCGTCATCTTAAACTCGAACGAAAGATCGAACGCGCTGTACAGTTTGTTGGTAACAATATCTCCGCCGTTTGCAGCTTCTTTACCTTCTGACGCAAGTACGGTCATGGTGCCATTGTTAACCACCCATCCTTTTGCAGGAAAAGTATTAGCCGCGGCACTGCGCCAACCGGCGGATGTATGCCCGTCAAACAACAATTTCCAACCGTGCAGCTTTTCGTACGGGGTTAAGTAATTGGACACGTTATTCACCACATAAATATTGGCCGGGAAAGGCGCAGGTTTGAGGTTGGTGGTTTTGATGCGGATATTTTTGAAATACACTTTTTTACCTTCCTGCTCTTTAGTGGTGATGCCATGCACCTGTAAGCCAATAAAACCCACTTTATCAACTGTATCAACCACATAAGCTACGGGTACGTTGTTGATCCAGGTTTTTATTTCGTTGCCTATACACTCCACTTTAAAATGGTTATAAACTCCTACTTTAAAAGCGGTTTTAGCTTCGGGGTGCAAATCGAGCGGGTAAAGCCATTGGCGGCGTGCCTCATCGTAGACACCTCCCGTCCAGCTTCTTTCGGATGGGTCGATCTCTACCTGGCGGCCATATACTTTACCTTCGTGTCCCGGCGTATCAAAATGACTGCGGGTTTGTATGCCCGAGTTACTTAACGGGCTCTCTATCATGGCATCCATCTCCAGCACAAAATTGCCGTATAGTTTTTCTGTTACCAGGAAGGTATTGCCCGAATTAATAACCGTAGTGCCCACAATTACACCATTCTCTACTTTATAATCGGCAGTACCGGCCACACGTTTCCAGCCGTTGAGGGTTTTACCATCAAATATATTATGCCATCCTATTGCAGTTTGGGCATCTACTTGAGCAAATGGTATAAGCAGCATAATTAAAACTGCATAGCAGGATGTTGGGAAATGCTTTTTCATGAAGGCAGTATATTGGGTTTATGATTTAAAGTTAGTAGAAATATTTAACTGTTGTTAAATATTAAGGATGGGAGGTGTAAATAACAAGAATATTACATAAGAGAACACAAACCGATAGACATATTCCTTTTCCATAAAACCTATACCGAAAACAGTGATCCCAAATCACGCTATCCGATCATACACCGTATTTAAAATCGCTTTTGTTTGGCGATACATTTAGCAATACAATGATTAAATATTTTGCAGATCTATTAATAATGCTTATATTGTTAACAGCGACAGCTATGATGAGAGAGGTAAAAGCAAGAATTTTAGAATAGCGAATTTAATCCTAAAGAAAAAAATACAATGTTTTAAATACCCATTTTTACCAATGTCGTTAAGTTAAGAGTTAAATGCATCTTTTATAGTTAGTTAAAGATATATATTTTCCGTTAATTCTTTTTGCTCTCTGTTTATGGGAGTATTGTCGTCC
>JANXTT010000109.1 GCA_025352225.1 Mucilaginibacter sp.
CGCCATGAGCAGGAGGCCATTAAGGACCAATGAGCCATCTTTTTCCTTTTGAACGGTAAGCCTACCACCGTGCTGGTAGCTTCCGTCAAATGAAGTGCAAATATATTTCCATTTGCCCTCTAATGTCAACGTGGACAAACCCTGTTTATCCAAAGCCTTGAGTTTATGAGGAAGGGCAATATAACCTGTAATAATACCTGCTATTGCAGTAATTAACGCAACAATTATAGTCTGCCAAAACCCCCATTTTGCTAAATTCGTTTGCTGGTCTGCTTGAAATGTATATATGTTATCTCTTAAGTTATCAACAATATCTTCCAATATTTTAACTTTGTCTCGAATTTGATTTTTGAGGCTTTTAATTTTCACAGACAAAAGCTCATTTTCAATGGGAGAATATTCATTATAATCCAAAAACTTATCCGCTAAATGCTCATCTGTAAAAATTTGTTTTAAGATATTACTTATTGAATTTGTCCAAATATTTGTTTTTTCAAGAAATCGTGTATATTGGGTTGTATCAAGATGCTGTTTTAATTCCAGTACAATTTTTTCACCTTCATTTATTTTATCAGATAGGTGCTTAATTGCTTTTTCTTTTGTAATTGTAATATTTGCCATTTTTAATGTTACTAACAATCAACACACTAAGCTAATAAATAATAGATATAAATAAGAAACATAATTAAAAAATACAAGTAAAATTCGTTGGTTTTTGGCTTTGGAATTATATATTATACTTAAGGCAAGAGTGTGAAACATACATTGAATCGCATACCCAATAACCCCTACTCTAATTCCAGATTGAACCGTTTGCGTAGCTCGGCAAGCTCGGGGTTTTTTGCGGCCATGTGCTGGTACTTATCCTGGGCGGAGTATAGCCTTTTGGTTGCTTTTACTTCGTCAATGCGGGTATTAATCTCAATAGCGTAGTTTTTTAGCACGCTGCGTATAAAATTAAGAATACGGTGCTTATCGTCCCTAAAGGCGTTCTCTTGCGTTTTGGTGCCTACAATAACCTCAAAGTGGCAAGGCTTTATCATTATAGGGGCGTTTACACTAAAAGCACTAAGCAGGTTCATTTTGCCTTCGGCTTTAACTTTGGCTGTATAGTCGTGCCATACTTTCAAAAACTCATCGTATGTAAAGTCTTCTTTGTCGCTGCCTTTTAAATAGGGGTCTTCTTCTGTTTCGGCCTCTATGGCTGTTTTACCAAGCTCTTTAAGTGAAGGTATTTTTACCGAGCCCGATGCCACGTTTAAGTTTGGGATAAAAATAGCGGGCCTATCAGCAATAGTCGGTTGCGGGGTTGCGGCATTAATAACAGGCGGTGCCTTATCGGGTTCAGGTTTTACAGGCTCAATAATAGGCTTAGGGGCATCTGGGGTAGTTTTATACGGAGCTTCAGGTTCAGCTACACCAACTAATTCAGGTTTTTTTTTTACCTGCCCTTCGGGCTGGTTATTGTTAAGTGGGGTATTTGCCAGGTTGAGGGCCGCCGTAATATGACACATTTTGAGCAATGCCAACTCAACCTGTAAGCGCTGATTTTTACTCAATTTATAGTTAAGGTCGCATTGGTTGGCAATATTCATGGCGGATAACAGAAACGACACCGTGGCCGCCTGCGATTGTTCGACGTATTTTTTGCGGATACCCTCGCTCACCTCCAAAAGTTTAAGCGTTTCCACATCCTTACCCACCAATAAATTGCGGAAGTGTTCGGTTAAGCCGGATATAAAATGGCTGCCATCAAAACCATGCGATAAGATCTCATCAAAAATGAGTAACGTTTTGGCAGTATCTTCGGTGAGCAGGCTTTGGGTTACGTTAAAGTAATAATCGTAATCTAGTATATTAAGGTTATCAATTACCGAGCGGTAGGTAACGTTGCTGCCCGAAAAATTGACAATCTGATCGAACATAGATAACGCATCGCGTAGCCCGCCATCAGCTTTTTGGGCTATGATATGCAAACCGTCAACCTCGTAACTAATGTTTTCTTTTTGCGCTATTAGCGATAAATGCCCGGCCATGTCTTCAACCCGTATGCGGTTAAAATCAAATATCTGGCAGCGCGATAATATAGTAGGCAGTATTTTATGCTTTTCGGTAGTGGCCAATATAAATATAGCGTACGACGGCGGTTCTTCAAGCGTTTTCAGGAAAGCATTAAACGCCGCCTGCGATAGCATGTGCACCTCATCAATAATATATATCTTGTATTTGCCGGCCTGTGGGGGTATACGCACCTGTTCAATCAGGCTGCGGATATCTTCCACAGAGTTGTTAGATGCCGCGTCCAGTTCGTGTACGTTAAAGGAGTTGCCACGCTCAAACGTTTTGCACGAATCGCATTGGCCACAGGCCTCTGTAGTGGATTGCAGGTTTTGGCAGTTAATGGTTTTTGCAAGGATACGCGCGCAGGTAGTTTTGCCCACCCCACGCGGCCCGCAAAATAAAAATGCCTGGGCAAGCTGGTTGTTTTTGATGGCGTTTTTTAACGTGTTGGTTATATGTTGCTGGCCCACAACGGTATCAAAGGTAACCGGGCGGTATTTGCGTGCCGAAACAATAAAATTATCCATCGCAACTAAATTATAAATATTGGCGGGTATGTGCAAGTCATCTTTACTAACATCCCAACCTCAAGTTTTTGCCCCTTAAATTAACAGGTAATGTTTTTTGACGTTAAAATATCCGTACTAGTACGGATATGAAATGTTATTTAACAGCATTATTTTTGAACAGGCAAAGTAAGCTCCCGAAGTCAGTTATCTAAGCTTTCTTTACTATTGGTGTGTTAAGCGGTGGAACTCCTATTTCCATCGCTTTTTTTGTTTGTATAATTTAAATATTTACGTACATTTGCATCCCGCTTTAAAAGCGCGTAACACATTAAAAATCAAAGTTTAAATGCAACAGTACGAAACCGTGATCATTCTAACCCCGTTGTTGTCAGTTGAAACTGCTAAGGAGGCTGTAGCCAAATTTACCAAGCTTTTAACAGACAATGGAGCCGAAATTATCCAAGAGGATAATTGGGGTTTGAGAAAACTAGTGTATCCGATCGAAAAAAAGACCACAGGATACTACCACCTAACTGAGTTTAAGGCCCCGGGTGATTTAATTAACAAAATAGAGGTTGAATACAGACGTGATGAGCGAATCATGCGTTTTTTAACCATCTCTCTGGACAAACATGCAACTGCGTATAACGACAAGAAACGTAGCGGTGCTTTCCAGAAAAAACCTAAAACAGAGGAGGCAACTAAGTAATGGCAAAAGATCAAATTCAATACGTTACCGCTCCAAAAGTGGAGGATAACCGTAAAAAATACTGCCGTTTTAAAAAGAATGGTATCAAGTATATCGATTACAAAGACGCTAACTTTTTATTAAAGTTCATTAACGATCAGGGTAAAGTATTACCTCGCCGTTTAACTGGTACTTCGTTAAAGTTTCAGCGTAAAGTGGCTCAGGCGGTTAAACGCGCGCGCCATATTGGTTTATTACCTTACGTTACTGATTCATTAAAATAATTAAGGAGGATAAGCAATGGAAATTATTTTAAAACAAGATATTAAGAACCTCGGCGATAAAGACGATGTAGTAAATGTAAAGCCAGGTTATGGCCGTAACTTTTTAATCCCTAAGGGATTTGCTATATTGGCTACTGTATCTGCCCGTAAGGTATTGGCTGAGAACCTTAAGCAAGCTCAGTTTAAACAAGAGAAAATTCGTAAAGACGCTGATGCTATTGCAGCTCGTTTAGAAGGTATTACACTTTCTATCGGTGCAAAAGCTGGCGAAACTGGTAAAATATTTGGAGCCATCAACACTATTCAGATTGCAGATGCATTGAAGAAAGAAGGCTTTGATGTTGACCGCCGCCGTATCACATTTGATCAGGAACCTAAATTTGTTGGTGATTATACCGCAAATGTTAACTTACACAAAGAAGTGAAAGTGAAAGTTCCTTTTACTGTGGTTGCAGAATAATACAATTCAAAATTTTATATTTAAGGTATTTAGCGTAAGCTAGATACCTTTTTTTATTTTTGCGCCATAATGATTAAATCGGGCATACTTAAATTAATACTTCGTTTATTAAAGCTATTTATTGTGTTTTTTGTTGGCTTAAGCCTGGTTTGGGTAGTGCTTTACCGCTTTGTTAACCCCCCGGTAACCTGGCTGATGATAACCCGTGGTTTTGAGCGCAAGGCTGATGGCAAAGACTGGAAAATAGATAAACATTGGATAAACTTTGACGACATTGCCGACCCCATGATGCGTGCCGCCGTTGCCGCCGAAGATCAGAGTTTTTTAGAGCATCATGGGTTTGATTTTCATGCCATTGAAAAGGCCATCGATAAAAACCAGCATAGCCGGAAACTGATAGGCGGCAGCACTATATCGCAGCAAACAGCCAAGAATGTTTTTTTATGGCCAGGCCGGTCATATATCCGCAAGGCTTTTGAGGCCTGGTTCACTTTGCTGATTGAGGCTTTTTGGAGCAAACAGCGTATTATGGAAGTTTACCTTAACGAGATAGAAATGGGCGACGGTATTTACGGGGTAGAAGCGGCATCGCAAACCTATTTTCATAAATCAGCGTCAAATCTGAATCGCTCGCAGGCGGCCTTAATTGCCGCGGTATGGCCCAATCCGTTAAAATGGTCGCCAGCTGCTCCAAGCCCATATATTGTGCATCGAAAGTATTTGATTATGAAGAATATGCGCAGGTTAGGCCCATTGGATTTTTAAAAGAGGCATCATTATTCGTACTTCCACATCCGGCTCTTACCTTCGGTTATCCATTTTATAGCACTTTGAATGCGTTTTTGTTTAGTAGCTGCTGTTTTAGCTTCGGTAAACCAGTCGAGGTATTCTTTTTGTTTTGCCCGACTCATGTTGTTAAAGTTATCTTTTGCCCCGGTGTTTTTATCAAGTAACATTATAAACTCATCGGGAACAATCAATGCGGTTTTATCCAGCTTTTTTTTAGGCGCAGCTACCTTTATACCCAATTCATTCAAAACGGCGGCCTCGCTGATGTATTCAATCAGCAACTCATCGCTGGGCAGGTCGGCAAGAGTAGTTATGCGGCCAAAATTTCCGGCTGCAGTTTCTTCACTTTTGTTAATAATCTGGTACTTATCTTTAAGCCTGCCAGATTTCCAAAAACCAAAAGCGCAATGTTGCTTAAACGACGACATGTAGCAAACAGAACCTTTATGATCAAAGAATGGGAAACCCCATTTTATAGTTTCCCTTATTTCGGGATAAGCCTGATGTACCAGCTGGCGCAAATGTGTTAATATAGGTTTAGCAAAATCTGCTGATTTTGCAATAAAGGCATCAACCCGGATGTCAAATTGTTCCATTAAATTAAGTTAAAAGAAGTTGTATAAGATTAATCAAATTTAAAAAAAGGTAAACATATTTGAAACCTGCGGCTTGCTGGTGTTCAAATTGGGTAAGCGGATAAAGGTTACTGTCTGGTATTAGCTGGAGGCAGAACAGCGGGTATATTTGTGCCATTACATCCACAAAAAAGCCTTCTCCAAATTATGAAGAAGGCTAAAAAAAACTATTAACACGTAGACTCTTAAAGCAACTTAAAGCCTAACCCAATTTGAAATACCTGATTACGGTATGCCGGGGTTTGCGATGAGCCGTTTTCCGAATTTTTTTGCAGGTCTAAAGTATAACGGGCATGCAGGTCTACAGATTTACTTAGATCAAAACTCACGCCAACAGCGCCATCAATTAAACTTTTGCGGAACTTGGTAGCGTCGTCTTCGTAGGTTTTTTGAACCGATGTTGCTATGCCGTTACTATAAGTATTGGTAGTAGCAGTTAAAAACGAAAACTGTGGCCCTATTAAAAAGTTAAACCCATCGGCCAGTTTAAATTTAGCCAGAATCGGTAAATCAATAAATTCTGTACGCTGGTCAAAATCGCCAAAATTGGTTTGGGCCTTGTACCCTTTTGTGGCATACAATAATTCGGGAGCTAAAGATAAGGGGCCAACCAGGTGTACATCAAGCGTAATACCCGCGTTAAAACCTGTTTTGTAATTGGTGGTAAAATTAGGATCGTCAGTTTTAATAATGTTAGATACATCCAAACCACCTTTTACACCAAACTTTACCTGAGCAGTTACTGCACCTGCTACCAGCAGGGTTACAGCTAAGACTATAATTTTTTTCATTTCATTTTTGAGTTAATGTTACCTGCAACGCTATATGAAATAAGCGTGCCATAATTAGATCAGCAAATTGTTAGTTTAATTTTTTTAACCCATAATACGCCAAAAATGAGGCAATTTTGTTTTTGGGTTATATTATGCTTTAATTAAAAGTTAAATAAGATTTGTTTTGTATACTGTACTTTTTATAATACAACTTTTAAGAATAAGTGTACTTTCATCATTATTTGAGAATGGTGCACTTAATTGATAGTTTTGATGATGGATTTTTTTACCCGGTATTGCAAGGCAGCTATTTTATTGCTCTCGGTTAGTTTATGGTTTACAGGTGCGTTGGCACAAAAACAAGGGTACATCCAATCGTTAAACCAGCAAAACCATTGGGTTGATTCTGTTTTAAGGAAACTCAATAAAAAGCAAAAAATAGCCCAGCTCTTTATGGTTCGGGCGTATAGTAATAAGAGTGCCTCATTTGAAGATTCTGTAGCTGCTGTAATTAAAAAAGAACAGTTGGGTGGTGTGGTATTTTTTAAGGGTGGCCCGCAGGGGCAGGCGGCATTAACCAACCGTTATCAAAAATTAGCGCGGGTACCATTACTTATTGCCATTGATGGCGAGTGGGGACTGGGCATGCGTTTAGATTCTGCTGTTTCCTATCCTTACCAAATGACGTTAGGAGCCATTCAGGATAATGCCTTGCTTTACAAAATGGGGCAACAAGTAGCCCGCGATTTTAAACGCCTGGGCATACAAATGAATTTTGGGCCGGTAATGGATATCAATAATAACCCCAATAACCCGGTAATCAGTTACCGTTCTTTTGGCGACAATAAATACAATGTGGCTGCCAAAGCAATCAAATATATCCAGGGCATGCAAAGCGGGGGCTTGTTAACTACAGCGAAGCACTTCCCAGGCCATGGCGATACCGATGTTGATTCGCATCTGGACCTTCCGCAATTACCATTTAGCCGCCAGCGTTTAGATTCGTTGGAAGAGTACCCTTTCCGGGAAGCGATTAAAGCAGGTATCAGCAGTATAATGGTGGCACATATGAATATCCCGGCCCTTGATGCCACACAACATTTACCATCAACCTTATCAAAACCAATTGTTACCGGAGTTTTAAAAGATTCTTTGGGTTTTAAAGGGTTAATAGTTTCTGATGCGATGGATATGAAGGGCGTTGTTAAATATTTCCCCAATGGCGAGGCGGATGTTAGGGCCTTTATCGCCGGTAACGATATACTGGAGCTTTCAGAAAACTCACAACGGGCTATAAAACTAATCCGAAAGGCCATCCGTAAAGGCGTCATACAAAAAAACGACCTGGACGAGCGTGTAAAAAAAGTGTTGGCCGCAAAGTATTGGGCAGGCTTAAATAATAGAAAAGAAATATCAGAAGCGCGTTTAATTGATGATTTGAACCGGCCCGAAGCAATAGCATTAGTACAGCAACTGAATGACGAAGCTATTACGCTGTTAAAAAACAGCAACGGTTCAATAAACCCCATTACCAAAACAGCGTTGGTGAGCATAGGCGTAACTCAGGTAACGGCGTTTCAGCACGAGCTTAGTGAATGGCTGGCGGCCAATAAAATATTTGTGGTAGCTAAGAATACCCCAGCTAATCAATTGAACCTGTTGCTTGATAGCCTTAAAAGCTTTGATCAGATTATTATTGGTATCCATGATGAACGCCCGCGCCCGGCCAGTAAATTGGATTATGCATCTGATGTAAAATTATTTATAGCCGAGCTTGCAGCATATAAAAACACAACAATCAGCGTTTTTGCCAACCCATACGCTATAGCCGGTTTGCCCGGCATAGAAAAATGCGGAACCCTGTTATGCGGTTACCAAATGAGCGGTGGTATGCAACACTCGGCAGTAAAGGTTATTACCGGGCAGTTAAAGCCAAAGGGTAAATTATCGGTAAGTGTAAATGCGTTTTTTCCGTATGGAACGGGATTATAAATCAAGTAAATACAGGATTGATATTTGTATATTTACTTAAGCAAATCATATTGTTATGAAATTGGTTCCGGTTGTTAGAAAAGCCATGTTAAGGGATATTGATGAAGAGCAGGAAGATATTAATTATTGGTTATCAAGGCCAATAATTGAACGCGTTGCCGCTGTAACAAAATTAAGATCATATAGTTTAAAACCTGGTCAGCGTATGGATAAAACTATCGTTGTTAAAAGAAAGCTCCATCCATGAACCTCGAAAAGGATTTTGAAGATTTTGTTAGTTTATTAAATAAACACCAGGTAGAATATTTCACAGACGATTATATTAAAAAGCTTAATGTAATATTGAAAAATCAACCATCAGCTTTAAACCTTTAACTCAATTATATTTCCCTCTGCATATTTCGTAATTTTACAATATGCAATCTGCTTATCATAAATATAACGCTAAATTTCAGGAAGCGCTTTTAAACCTTAACCCGCAACAACTGGCCGCCGTTAACCAAATGGATGGCCCCGTATTGGTTATTGCAGGCCCAGGCACAGGTAAAACACAAATACTGGCGGCACGCATCGGCAAAATATTAACCGAAACTGACGCACATCCCCACGAAATCTTATGCCTCACTTATACAGATGCCGGCGCGGTTGCTATGCGCAAACGGCTATTTGATTTTATTGGCCCCGATGCTTACCGGGTTAACATCTATACTTTCCACGCTTTTTGCAACGAAATGATTCAGGAAAACCTGGATTATTTTGGTAAGATAAATTTGGAACCCTTGTCGGATCTCGACTCGGCCATGCTGTTCCGCGAACTGGTTGATGAGTTTCCCAACGACCATGGCTTGAAACGCTTTACAGGCGATGTATACTACGAAGTACCCCGGCTTAAAAGCTTGTTTTCTACAATGAAACGCGAGGGCTGGGGTATCTCCATGATCCAGAAAGCGGTATCGGATTACCTGGCTGATCTTCCTTCGCGGGATGAGTTTGTTTATAAACGGGCTAACCCTAAAGCGGGTATAAAAATTGGCGACCCTAAACAAAGAGATATTGATGCGGTAACGGAACGGATGAAAAGCTTGCTTGCCGCCGTAAACGAGTACGACCGTTATGCTGCTAAAATGAAGGAGCGTGGCCGGTACGATTATGATGACATGATTATTTGGGTGCTTAAAGCGTTTAATGATAACCCCGAAATTTTACGTACCTACCAGGAGCGTTACCAATACATTTTAGTTGATGAGTTTCAGGATACCAGCGGCTCGCAAAACGAATTGCTTAAATTTTTATTGAGTTATTGGGACACGCCCAACGTGTTTGTGGTGGGCGATGATGACCAATCAATATTTAAGTTTCAGGGAGCCAATATG
>JANXTT010000140.1 GCA_025352225.1 Mucilaginibacter sp.
TTACCACATGCGCAACATTTGCACAGGTAACAACCGCAGCTTTAACCGGTAGTGTAGTTGATGAAAAAAATCAAACTGTGCCTGGTGCAACAGTACTTGCAGAACACACACCTTCAGGATCTAAATACTCGGCTGCCACTAATAATGATGGCCGCTTTACTATACCTGGCATGCGTGTAGGCGGCCCTTACACGGTACAGATAAAGTTTATAGGATACAATACCAAAACCTACGAAGGTGTATTTTTAAATTTAGGGTCTCCATTGGTTTTAAAAGTGCAGATGAACCCAACATCTAAACAATTAAGCGAAGTACAGATAGTTGGTACAAAAAATGCCGCGTTTGATGGAAAAAGAACCGGGTCTACCACTAATATCTCATCTGATCTGATCCGTAATTTACCTACGCTTGGCCGTACAATTAACGATTATATCCGTTTAACCCCACAGGGTTCTAGCAACGGATCGTTTGCTGGTACTGATAATCGGTTGAATAACATTACTATTGATGGGTCGTTATTTAATAGCTCATTTGGGTTAGGGAGCGGCCAAGTGGGTGGGCGTACGGGTATAGCGCCTATCTCAATGGATGCCATTCAAGAGATTCAGGTAAACTTATCTCCTTATGATGTTCGCCAATCAGGCTTTGTTGGCGCAGGTGTAAACGCTGTTACTAAAAGCGGAACCAACAGATTTGAAGGTTCTGTTTTTAATGCATATACCAGTAATCAATTTTTAGGTAAAAAAGTTGGCGATGTAACCTTAGTGGCCCAACAGTTCACTAACCGCCAAACAGGGTTTAGTATTGGTGGCCCAATAGTTAAAAACAAGCTCTTTTTTTACTTAAACTACGAAACACAATATAATACCACTCCTGTTACATCTTTTCAGGCTGCAGATCCCGCCGCCGGACTTGATCCAGCAACAAACCCACAGGTTTCCAATGCCAAAGCATCCGATCTGATACAATTAAGCAACACTTTAAACTCTGCCTTCGGCTACCAAACCGGGCCTTTTCAGGGATACAATTTAATTACGCAAGGCAATAGGCTCCTGGCTAAAATAGATTGGAATATTAACGATAAAAATAAATTCAGTATCAGGTATAATAGTTCAAGCTCTTCTCAGGATAAAACCATTAATGGATCAGCATCTGTTGGGTTAGGCGGGAGGGGAGATAGTAAACAATCGTTCAGCTATCAAAATTCAGGTTTTATTCAATTAGAAAAAGTAAATTCGATAATTGGAGAGTTAAACTCAACAATTGGAAACAAGTTTTCAAATAATTTAGTTGTAGGATATACTTATCAAAACGAAGATCGCGCTACACATGGCGGTCAGTTTTTTCCTTTAATAGATATTCAGGATGGGAAAAACAACCCTTATATATCTGCAGGTTACGAGCCTTTTACCCCAAATAACCAGTTGCAATATAAAACGTATCAGGCAATTGATAACGCTACCTATTATTTAGGTAAGCATACCATTACTGGTGGCGTTAGCTTAGAGCGTTACGACTTTAAAAACCTTTTCTTCCCGGGCTCTCAAAGTGTGTACGTTTTTAATACATTGACAGATTTTTATACCGCGGTAAGTAATTATCAAAATAATATTAATCAAGCCCCCGGTACATCTCCTTATAACTTACTGAAATTTGATCTTTCGTACTCGGCTTTGCCAGGTGGGGCATTACCGGTACAACCCGTAAAAGTTACCTACGGCGGCGTTTATTTACAAGATGAATGGGCAGCGAAAGATAATTTAAGATTTACTGGTGGTATCAGGATGGATATACCTTCTTTTGATAAAACAGGTTATTACAATCCAAACGTGCCGCCATTGTATTTCAGAGATGATAAAGGCAATACGTTACAGGGCAGTACAGATGCGTTACCAAAATCATCACCATTGTTTTCGCCACGGGTAGGTTTTAATTGGGATGTTTATGGCGATAAGACCTTACAGGTTAGAGGCGGAACCGGTATCTTTACAGGTAAACCTCCATTTGTTTGGATATCAAATCAAATAGGTAATAACGGCGTTTTAACGGGAGCCATAAGCGCGTCAAATACCAATCAATATCCATTTAATCCCGACCCTGCAAAATATATTCCCGCTACCCCAACACTACCAACAACTTATACTATTAATTTAACTCAAACAGATTTTAAATTTTTGCAAAACTGGAGGAGTACTTTAGCAGTAGATAAAACTTTACCGTTTGGTATAGTAGGTACTATTGAATTGATAGGTACGCGAACAATAAACGGTTATAAGTATTTGAACATCAATAATACAACTCCAACTGCGACCTTTGGTGGCCCAGATAATCGTAATAAATATCCTGGATATCAGTTAACCGGTGCTGCTCAAAGTAATGCTTTGCGGTTGAACCCCACTATTAATGGTGCTTATTATTTAGCCAATACAGATAAAGGGTATCAATATTCGGCAACGGCTCAGCTAGAAAGGTCATTCAAAGGATTTTATGCGAAAGTTGCTTACACCTTCGGCGAAGCTCAAAACGTGCAAGAAGCAGGTTCAATAGCTTCGGGTAGTTACACAGGTACGCCAACAGTAAATGGAAATAACTTTTTGCCGCTGGCCTATTCTGATAATGATGTACGTAACCGTGTGATCGCTGCCCTCTCTTACAGAAAAGATTATAAATTAGGTGCTACATCATTCTCCTTATTTTATGAAGGATCAAATCCGGGCCGCTTCTCATACGTATATTCAGGTGATTTAAATGGTGATGGTATTTCTAATAACGATTTGTTATATATCCCTAAAGATAAGAGCGAAATGTTTTTTACACCCAATACGGTAACCTTGGCCGACGGGACGAAAAAGATATATTCGCCTCAAGATCAACAAGATCTTTTTGATGCATACATTAATCAGGATGATTATTTAAGTAAACACAGAGGCGAATTTGCTAAACGCAACGGCGCATTGCTGCCATTTTTAAGCAAAATAGATGGTTCCATTTCACAGGATTTTAAATTTGTTGGCGATGAAGGAACAATACATGTATTATCCGTTAGATTTGACATGACCAATATTGGTAACTTTATCAATTCTAAATGGGGTGTAAGTAAATTCTACCAGCAAAACAGAATCTTATCGGTTTCGCAAACCAAAGGTGTTCAAAATGTTGATGCTCAGGGTCACCAATTATTTACATACAATGGAAATAACCAGGGTGTTGCTTATACTAATACCTATATCGACGGTAATTCTTTAGCTTCTGATACCTGGAAAGGCCAGGTAACACTCCGCTATACTTTTAAATAATATTAACTTATAAAAGAAAGCCCGGTACAAAATTTTTTGTACCGGGCTTTCTCTGTTTAAATCGTTATATAATTCCATACAATGCACCGCCTTTTTCTCCCATCTTATCCACCCTTTTCTCCATCGCGTTATGTTTGACTAAGGGAGGTGCATGGTGAGGTTTAATGCGGGCATCAATAATTAGCGGGCCTTTGCAACCCCAGTGTTTATGCTCAGTAATACTGTTAATACCATGCACATCGTGCGATGGGTTACTGCGGGTAAAGGTTACCCAAACAAAGTTGTTTACGGTTTGGGCAGTAAAGCCGGCATCATCACATAAAATGATCAGCGGGAGGTTATGCAGATCTTCGTTTTTAAAATGCGTATTTAAACTTTCAATTTGGTTAATGGTTTCTTCTTCATTAATATATAGGGGAGCTTCTATCGCCAATATACCCGGCATAATCATTTTAAAATTATTAAATGGCCGTGGTGTGGTAAATATTGTGGGTAACTCGTTCCATAATTCCCGTTGCTTGTCGCCGGCTACCGCTACTACCAGCTTACTGCCTAAATTTATATCGCTACCGCTATAGTCCAATGTGTCAATAGTGGTTTTGGTGTAAAAGTGAAGATCGCGCTCCAGATCAATCCGCTCCAGCACATGTTTCATAAACTTTGGAATATCATGCGTATTAAGCGATGGATCATCTTCCTGAGCACATATAAATAGATATTTGGCCAGGCTTAATTGGTTGCTGCCTAATATATGGTTGGCTATGGTGAGTATTTCCTGCGGTTTGCGCCCATTTAAATAGGGGGTGTAACGTTCGCTGCCAATTGCAAATAACAACGGGTGTACGCCTGCTGCATCCACAGCGTTAACCTCGTGCAGGCCGGGTATTTCTTTGGGTATGGCGGCTCCTGTAATATCGTGAATAAGCGCGCCAAAACTGGTATCTTCCTGAGGCGGCCTCCCTACTACTGTAAAACTCCATATAGGATCTTTACGGTGATAAACCCGGCTTACCTTCATCAGCGGAAAGGGGTGGGTGAGACTATAATAGCCTAAATGGTCGCCAAAAGGGCCCTCGGGTTTGTTTTGATGCGGCATTACTGTTCCCGTGATCACAAAATCGGCATCTGCCGAAATGCAATAGCCTTCATCATCATAATAATACCTGAAACGCCGATTACCCAATGCTCCGGCAAAGGTCATTTCTGATAAGCCTTCTGGCAAGGGCATCACCGCCGCTAATGGGTGCGATGGCGGCCCACCTACAAATATACTTACTTTTAAAGGTTGCCCTTTGGCATTGGCTTTGGTTTGGTGTATGCCTATACCCCGGTGCAATTGGTAATGCAGGCCTATCTCCTGGTTTTGTATATAATTGTTACCAGCTAGTTGTATGCGGTACATTCCCAGGTTAGCGTTCATAATGCCTGGTTTATCGGCGTCTTCTGTATAAACTTGTGGCATGGTTACAAATGGGCCGCCATCCATTGGCCAGTTCACAATTTGGGGTAGGTCGGTAATTTGTGTCTGTGCAAAATTTATTGGAACGTTCTTGCCTGTCTTCATCGGCAATGCTGATAAAGCGGTGAGTACTATATTTAACGATCCCAACGGATTTTTAAACGCTTTTATGGGGTCATTCTTGAGGTCGACCAATATTTTTATCTTCTCCAAGGTATCCCTAAACATAAAGCGCGACCTATCCAGCGTGCCAAAAAGATTAGAAACCGCCGGAAATTTGCTCCCCTTAATGTTCTCGAATAAAATAGCCGGGCCCTGGTGCTCAAAAATCCGCAGATGAATAGCAGCCATCTCCAGGTATGGATCAACCTCTTGTTTGATACGAATTAAATGACCGTTTTTTTCGAGGTCGGTAATGCAGGCATGTAAACTTGGATAACCCATATTGTAATAAAGTATTAGGTTATTTACTCAATGTCTCAATTAAAAGTTTAACATCAGGAAAGTCAGACATTAATTTACTTAGATCTAATTTCTTTAGCAATTCTACATCATGTTTAACTTTATGGTAGGAATCTTTTTTATCAATGTTTTTAGTCAATCTTTTTAACTCATCACTTGGATTTGGTATATCAGAGGCATTTCTTTTGATTTTTTGGCTAATATTGGAATTGTAAAATTCATCAAGTATTGAAGGTTGTGATAAAAACCAAGCCTCCATCTCTTGTATCATAAAATAAACTTTATCCTTCCTACTTTCTAAACCTTCATCTTTTAAAAATTGAATTTTGATTTCTTCTTTTGCATCTAAATCAATTAAAAGTAAAGGGTCATGCCCAGTAATAGGTTTTTTAAAACTTGAAATAGCCTGAGATTTGCCATTTGTCATTCTTATTCTGGGCATTTTGGTGTCTAATTTTTGAATGAGTAATTCATAAAACCCTTCGCGTAAGTCACCATTTGTTTCATCGGGAGTACCTTCGATGTATAAATTAAAGTTGCTTCTTTTCATGGAGTAACGAAGTATAATTAATATCGGTTACCACCTAAATCACCCTGACGCCACATTTTTCCAACGCTAAAGCTTTCATACCAATCTTTAAACGTTTCTTTTGCAAATGAATTTACACAAGTCGAATTATTTTCATTTTTTTCAAATACCCGGATACTTTCCAAGTCAAAGTTATTTAGTATATTTTCTGAGTGCGTTGCGATTAGGATTTGAGAAGTTTCTGCCGCATGTTTTATTGCTGTTGATATAGTGCGAATCATATCAGGGTGCAGGCCAACTTCTGGTTCATCAATACAAATTAAACTTCCTCTTTTGGCGTTATACAAAATGGATAATAAACAAAGAAAACGTAAAGTTCCGTCAGAGATGTGTGTTACATGTACAGATTTATTGAGATTTTGCTCTTCGATCATTAATTCAATATTGCCCCCAACAATATTAAAATCAAAGTTGGTATATGATTCACTTATAGTATGCAGTAATTTTTTTATTTCTTTAAAGTTTACTTTGTCATTAATATTTAATGTATTTAAAACCTGTGGTAAATTACTGCCATCCGGTAATAATTTAAGTTCACTAGTCGCTAAAACTGGTTTTCTTATTTTGCTGGAAGGGGTAGTGTCAAAATAATCATATACTGAGATATCATCGATTGCCTTTCTAATAGTTGAAAGGGCAAAATATCTGTCCGGATCGGTTATGTCTTTGTAAAGAGCAGAAGATTGTGGATCAAGTCCTGAATATCTAGTTAAAGGAGGTTCTTTATTGTCGGGTTTAGTGAATGCAACACCGTTACCGTTTGATATTTGCAAATAAATCCAAGGTCTGCTGAAATTTTCTTTAGGTTGATAAATATATTCTTCAATATAAAAGTTAGATGTATAAGGTACTTTTTTAACTGTTAACTTGTAAAAAACATTGTCTGTAAAATTGAATCCGTATTTTTTTATAACATTATAGTCTAATTCGTACTCAATCCAAATATCTTGGTCACGATCATTTGAATAATTAAATATAGCGTCAAACCCCCCCCATATATTAATTATTATATTTTTAAAACCAACGCCCGTAACACCTTCTTTTAAAAATTTAATAGCTTTAAGTAAATTAGATTTACCTACACCATTAATACCGACTAAAACATTTTCACCACTATTTAAATTAATAGTGCAATCTTTAAAGCTAAAAAAATTATTTAGTTTGATGCTTCTTATCATTTAGTAAATATAGTTATTGAAATGAAAGAATCAATTATAAACAAACTCCCCAAACTCCGAAGTAATGGTTACCTGCTTTTTCTCCGCACCTTCCACCCGGCCAATAATTTGAGCATCAATACCAAAACCTTTGGAGATGTTGATCAGATTGTTAGCAATACTTTCGGGCACATACAATTCCATACGGTGCCCCATGTTGAACACTTTGTACATTTCCTGCCAGCTTGTTTGCGATTCTTGCTGAATTAATTTAAAAAGAGGGGGAATTAGGAACAGATTATTTTTGATGATATGGAGGTTATCCACAAAGTGCAGCACCTTAGTTTGCGCACCGCCACTGCAATGTACCATGCCATGTATTTGGCCGCGGTAACCATCAAGCATGGCTTTAATAACCGGGGCGTAAGTGCGGGTGGGCGATAATACCAGTTTCCCGGCAGTTATTGTTTCGCCATTGCCAATATCAATTTTATCAGTCAGGCTTTTTGATCCCGAAAAAACAAGCTCTTGGGGCACAACAGGGTCGTAGCTTTCGGGATACTTTTGGGCAATGTTTTTATTAAATACGTCATGGCGGGCAGATGTTAACCCATTGGAGCCCATGCCGCCGTTGTATTCAGTTTCGTAGGTGGCTTTACCGTACGATGCCAGGCCCACAATAACGTCGCCTGCTTTAATGTTGTGGTTTGATATGATGTCTGCACGTTTCATTCGGCAGGTAACTGTTGAGTCAACAATAATGGTACGCACCAGGTCGCCAACATCGGCGGTTTCGCCGCCTGTAGAAAAAATGCCGATACCATAGCCACGCAACTCTTCTAAAATTTCTTCTGTACCGTTAATTATAGCGGCCAATACCTCGGCGTTAATCAGGTTTTTGTTTCGCCCAATGGTTGACGATAATAGTATACCATCGGTTGCGCCTACGCAAAGCAGGTCATCTAAATTCATAATAATGGCATCCTGAGCAATTCCGCGCCATACAGATATATCACCGGTTTCTTTCCAGTAAGTATAAGCTAATGATGATTTGGTACCTGCGCCATCAGCATGCATAATATTACAATAGTCCGGGTCGTTACCTAATATATCAGGAATGACCTTGCAAAACGCTTGCGGAAAAATGCCTTTATCAATTTTTTGTATTGCACGGTGTACATCATCCTTTGATGCCGATACACCACGCTGATCATATCTTTGCGAGGAAACCATGCCACAAACTTAGATAAAATTTTAACGATAAATTATGACCAGATGTCTAAATTATTCGCTTTCTTATCAACCACAAAAAAACATTGATCAGGATGAATATAATGTTAATGACCATATTTAATAGTAAAAACAGTAAATTGGCAAACATTAATACTTGCTATGCTGAAAAACATTTATAACTATATCAATAAATGGCGAAAGAATAGAAACGCCCAAAGAAACTTCCTGCTATACAGTAGCGCGGTTGTGGGCTTCATTGGAGGGCTTGCGGCAGTGCTGTTAAAATACCTGGTGCACTTAATGGAAGATATTAGCTTGAACATTTCTGGCCATCTGTTTCACATCCTGTATATATTTCTTCCGGCTGTTGGCATATTGCTTACCGTTGCTTACCAGCATTTAATAAATCGCGACCGTATGGAGAAGGGTATTGGCAATGTGTTAGGAAGCATCAAGAGAAACAGATCAAATATTGGCATCAATAACATTTATGCTCATTTAATTACAAGTTCGCTCACTGTAGGCTTTGGCGGTTCCAGTGGGCTGGAGGCACCCATCGTATGTACAGGAGCAGCAATAGGCTCCAACACGGGGCGGTTTTTCAGGCTTAGCCCCTTCGAAAAAACCGTATTGATAGCATCGGGGGCGGCTGCCGGTATCGCAGCCGTATTTAATAGCCCAATTGCCGGTGTACTGTTCGCTATAGAGATATTAATAGGCGAGATCAGTATCCCAACCTTTATACCTTTATTAATAGCATCAGCAACCGGCGTGGTTGTGGCTAAAATATTATATTCAAGGCAGCTTTTCCACTTGGCTACCGAGGGGTGGGCAATACAGGCATTGCCATTTTACGTATTACTAGGCCTTTTATGCGGTTTTATTACGGTATACATTGCCAAAGTTGGCGGCGGTTTAGAAAAAGGGATATTTAAAAACCAGAACAGATATGTAAGAGCTTTAGCGGGTGGGCTAATGCTTGGGATGCTCCTTCTGATATTTCCGCCGTTATTGGGCGAGGGGTATCATTTTTTGCAGGAAGTTTTAGATGGCAACATTAACGCGTTAAAAGAGCGATCGCTATTCCCAACCTGGCTGTCTGAACCTGTGGGGATGATGTTATTTATAGCCGCGTTGGTATTAACTAAGATTATAGCCGCTGGTGTAACTATTGGCGCGGGGGGTAATGGTGGTACGTTTGCCCCATCAATGTTTACAGGCGCTTTTTTGGGGTTATTAGTTGCTTTTACTATCAATCAAACCGGCTGGATACATTTAAACACCACTAACTTTATTGCGGTGGGTATGGCCGGGGCCATAAGCGGTGTAATGCATGCGCCGTTAACTGCCATATTTTTGATTGCCGAAATTACGGGTGGTTATGCATTGTTTATCCCGTTAATGATAGTTTCGGCCATGTCGTATATTATATCCCGGGCATTTAATACGCATAACATGTACTGGCACCATTTAATTACCGAAAAAAATATACACCCTGGGGCAGATCACAGTATGCTTAATGCGATAAGTTTAGACAGTATAATTAACAGAACCTATTATAGTGTTACAAAAGATACGTCCATTGACGATCTTTTTAAACTACTGGCTAAAACCGCTGTCAATATATTCCCGGTATTAAACAGTAATGAAGAATTAGAAGGCGTGATATTGCTGGATGATGTGCGCAAAATTATGTTTACTAAAGAAACAGACCATCAAATAACCATAAGCGATATCATGATAACCCCGCCAGCTATGGTGCAACACGATGATGATATCAGCCATATAATGGCCCTTTTTGATGAGTATGATATTTGGCACCTGCCTGTGATAAATGATGGAAAATTTATCGGCTTTATATCCAAGTCGGCACTGTTTATACGTTACCGCGATGTGTTATTAAAGCAACACAAAGAAGCTGATATTTTTGCGACTAAATAGTTCGGGGTTAAATTTTGCCTTTATATCCCGGGAAAATGAACAATTACCCGTTTAAACTATAATTAATGGGTAAACTGGAGGACAAATGAGCAATAACCAGATACTTGTTGAAATCGTTGCCCGGAAACACCTTTAGGATAGTAGCTGAGCTTAGTGGCGTGGATGCGTTTATCTCCGACAGATAAACGCATCCATGCCACCTTCTCAATAACTAAATTTACGGGCTAATTTATTAGCCCGGTAACAGCTACTACTTAATAAAAAGTAGCTCTCTGAATTTTGGCAACGGCCATAAAGAATCGTCAACCAGTTGCTCTAATTTGTCAACATTGTAACGGATCGGGTCAAAATAGCTTTTTACATTTTCATCGTAAGCGATAGATTTTTCGCGAACATCCTCAATGGCATTGGCTTTTTTACGCTCTTTTATCATTTCGTCAACATTAGTTTTGATAAATGCCACGTGTTTAGAAATTCTTTCGATAATATCTATTTGAGCTTCGTAACTCTCTTTACCTAAGCCTATTTCTTTTAGCCCCTTAACGTTTTCAACCAGTTTAGTTTGGTAAGTTATTGCTGTAGGGATAATTACGTTGGTAACCATTTCGCCTATTAAACGCGCCTCGATCTGTAATTTTTTATAGAAACTATCCAGCAAAATTTCATGACGAGCATGAGATTCGCGTTTAGTGTATACACCGCTTGATTCAAAAAGATTTTCAGCTTTTTCTGTAATTAATGCGTCTAATGCTTTAGGTGTTGTTTTTATATTTGATAAGCCACGTGCCATGGCCTCTTTTTCCCACTCTTCGCTATAGCCGTTACCCTCAAAACGGATTGCTTTTGATTCTTTAATATACTTTTTAATAACAGTAAGTAGAGCTATGTCCTTTTTTTCGCCTTTTTTAATCAGCTTATCCACCTCAATTTTAAACTTTCTGAGCTGATCGGCAACTATAAGATTCAGTATCGTCATCGGGCTTGATGAGTTAGCCGACGAACCAACGGCACGAAGTTCAAACTTGTTGCCCGTAAAAGCAAACGGCGATGTACGGTTACGGTCGGTATTATCACGTAAAATTTGTGGTATTTTAGGAATACCCTGCCATAATAAAGCTTCGTCTTTTATTTTTTTACTGATGCGCGATGTTTCAATTTCGTCAAGTACATCACTTAATTGGCTCCCTAAAAATATTGATATAATAGCCGGAGGCGCCTCATTTGCACCCAAACGATGATCGTTGCTTACCGAAGATATAGAGGCGCGTAATTGATCAGCATACTCGTGTACCGCCTTAATGGTATTAACAAAAAAAGTAAGGAACATGAGGTTATTTTTAGGCGTTTTACCCGGCGATAGTAAATTTTTACCTGTGTTGGTAATTAACGACCAGTTGTTGTGTTTGCCCGACCCATTAATGCCGGCATATGGTTTTTCGTGTAACAACACTTTAAAATTATGGCGTTTGGCCACTTTATCCATCACATCCATTAATAACTGGTTATGGTCAATGGCTAAATTAATTTCTTCGTAAACCGGCGCGCACTCAAATTGCGACGGTGCAACTTCGTTATGGCGTGTTTTTAAAGGTATGCCTAATTTTAACGCCTCGGTTTCCATATCCAGCATAAACGCGTATACCCTTTCCGGGATGGAACCAAAATAATGGTCTTCTAATTGCTGCCCCTTTGCAGACTCATGCCCAAATAAAGTACGGCCAGTTAAATACAAATCGGGGCGTGCATTAAATAAGGCTATATCAACCAAAAAATACTCCTGTTCAATACCTAATGAGGCATTTACTTTTTCAATGCTTTTATCAAAATAATGGCAAACATCAACAGCGGCTTTATCTAAAACACTTAGTGCCTTTAATAAGGGTGCTTTATAATCCAGTGCTTCGCCTGTGTACGAAACAAATACAGTAGGTATGCATAAAGTTTTACCCGAATTGCTTTCTATTATAAAGGCAGGAGAAGATGGATCCCAGGCGGTGTAACCCCGGGCCTCAAAAGTATTACGTATCCCTCCGTTTGGAAAGCTTGATGCATCAGGCTCTTGCTGCGCAAGCGCATCGCCCGAAAACCTTTCTATTGCAGATCCATCAGCAGCCGGTTCAAAAAAAGCATCGTGTTTTTCTGCAGTTGTGCCTGTTAATGGTTGGAACCAGTGTGTATAATGTGTTGCGCCTTTGCCCATTGCCCAGGCTTTCATGGCTGATGCTACCTGTTCTGCCATATCACGTGGTATAGGTTCACCAATTTCAATCGCGCTAACTATGCTTTGGTACGCTTCTTTCGAAAGGTAATCCATCATTTTCTTTTTATCGAAAACGTTTGAGCCGTAAAAGTCCGAAATTTTTGTCCCGGGAATCTTTACTTCTGGTATTGTGCGTGTTAATACAGCTTGCAGGGCTTGAAATCTGATATTTGACATGATATGAATGAGTGATTTATTTAATTATTTATCAAAAATATAAAACTCCTCATAATCAAAGCATTTTTTAAATAGAAAATGCTAGTTTGTTAAAAAAAACGATATTTTTTTAATTTTTCAAAAACATTTGGATTTTTTTTATGTATTCACTTGTTTTATTAAAATATTACTCATAATTTCATGAAATAATTAAAATAATTACATGAATTGTTTAAAATGTATGACTTTTTTAATACTTTTAACGAATAAATCACCTAATTTTCACAAATCTATCGTTTTACTTAGTTATGTTTATGTAAAATGTAATTTGAATCAATAAATTAAATAGTAACTCACTTATCAATCAAACTAAATAAAACAAACTATGAACGTAACTACTAAAAAAAACAAATTGTTTGGGCTAAATTTGTTTAAGGGGGCCGGTGGAGAAAAGGCTTCCTCCCGATGGTCAACTATTACAGCGGAAAAATGGCGCTTAGGTATTACCATTTTTTCTGGAAAAATTGTTGGTTTAATGTTGGTACTAGCTGCAATGATTACTTTCCCTGGAATATTAGGGTTAGGCGCGCATGCGGCCGCTGCCCCTGGCCCTACTGCTATTGAAACATCCATGATGAATTCAATAAACACCACGTGGACATTGGTTGCCGCCTTCCTTGTATTTGGTATGCAGGCAGGTTTTGTAATGCTTGAGGCTGGTTTTGCCAGACAAAAAGAAACAGTGAATGTTTTAATGGAATGTATTTTTGATACCTGTATATGCGGTATCCTTTTCTGGGCAGTGGGTTATGCATTTATGTTCAGTCATGGAAACGGCTTTATCGGTCAGCATTGGTTCTTTTTACAAGGCGCACCTGATACTTACGAAGCAACTGGTATCCCTGTATTAGCGCATTGGATTTTCCAGTTCGCATTTGCTGATACAACTTCAACTATTACATCAGGCGCGATGATCGGCCGTACTGGTTTCCGCGGTGATATTCTATATAGTATAGGTGTAACAGGGTTTATATACCCAATTGTTGGCCACTGGGCATGGGGTCCGGATGGTTTCTTAGCTACAATGGGTACTGCAGGTAATTTCCTGCCTTCATTAGGCCAGGGTTTCCGAGATTTTGCGGGTTCTACAGTGGTACATACTATAGGAGGGGTAGTTTCATTAGCGGGAGCAATTGTATTAGGCCCACGTATTGGCCGGGTATTTATGCGGGATAGTAAAGACGGTGGAATGCCTGCCCCTCATAACCTGGTAGTTGCGTCTCTCGGGGCTTTCTTGCTATGGTTTGGCTGGTATGGTTTTAATCCAGGTAGTACACTTTCGGCTATGGACGCGCAAGGTATTGGCCGTATAGCGGCAAACACTACACTTGCAGCATGTACAGGTGGTTTAGGTGCCATGTTATTTGCTTTATGGATGGGCCCTACAAAAGGTAAATTTGATTTGGGCTTTACAATAAATGGTTTGTTAGGCGGCCTTGTTGCTATTACTTGCCCTTGTTATTGGGTTTCGCCGTTAGGTGCCATTATTTTAGGATTTATTGCCGGAGTAGTAGTATTTGCTGGTGTATATCTATTAGAGTGGTTACGTATTGATGATCCAATTGGTGCTGTTCCTGTTCACGGTTTTGCCGGTATATGGGGAACATTATCTTTAGGGTTATTTGCTACAGGTACCTATGGTGCAACCGGCCCTGCTGGTGCTGATAACTCTGCCGCTAACCTTGTTAAAGGATTGTTTTATGGTGGGGGTGCCGATGTGCTTAAAGCGCAGGCTATTGGTAGTTTTACTATCACAATTGCCACATTTGTGATAGCTATGGTTTTAATGTGGATAGTTAATATTCTGCCACATCCATGGAAACTACGTGTTGAAGAACATGGCGAAACAGGCCCAGGAGGTTTGGATGGCTTTGAACATGGTATTGGTGCTTATGCTGTACAAGAAATTTCGAACCCGTCTGATATCGGTGTTCACGAATTTGTGAAATAGCATCATAGCCATATAACATATTTATATCCTATCATATTGATAGTTACGCGTCAATATGATAGGATAATTAAAAAATTAAAATGTCATTTAATTATCAATGTTGTGATAATGTGAATAAATTATTATCATTTTCATTAAAATATTAACAATTATTTGTTTATTTGCTATCAAATAAAAATATTCATCTATTAAATTAAAACAAATCACAAAGGAAATGAAACAAAAACTACTAATTATTTGCGCATTAGCTGCTTCCAGCTTAACAGTAAAAGCTGGTAATGGTTTAGATACCGCTAAGGCTGCTCCTGCTCCGGCAGACGCGCCACTTGTATTTTCAGGTTCAGTAGATACTTATTTTAAATATGATTTTGAAGGAAAAAAATTCGCGAACATTCCTACAAGCTTTGCAAACGAGTCGAATTCTATCTCAATTGGTATGATCGATCTTGGTTTGAAAAAGAAAGTAGGCAAGGCATCATTTGTTGGTGAGCTATCTTTTGGCCCTCGTTCAGATCAATCAATCCCTACTTCGGCTACAGCTCAATACCACATTCAAAACTTATATGTAAGTTATGATGTTACTGATAAACTTAATTTGACAGGTGGTTATATGTCTACCTTTATCGGTTATGAAGTAATTTCGCCGGTGGGTAACTTTAACTATTCTACTTCTTATTTATTTACAAATGGCCCGTTCCAAAATGCCGGTATTAAAGCAACTTATGCTTTCTCAGACAAAGCAAGCTTAATGGCAGGAATGTTTCAAGATACCTGGAATTCTTATCAATCAACTAGTGACGTATCAACGTTTGGTGCTCAATTAATGCTTGTTCCGGTTAAAGGATGGACAGCTTATTTAAACGTTGCTACTGGCTATGCATCAGGTACTGAATTTGATTTAACAACTACTTACCAGGTAACAGATGCCTTTAAATTAGGCTTAAACGCTGCCGATTTTTCGGCCTCTAAATTACAATCTGTTAATCAAAGCGGTGGTTTTGATGGTATTGCATTGTATCCTCAGTACGCTGTTTCAAAAGATGTTACCTTAGGGCTAAGAGGTGAATATTTCACTTCAAAAACAGGCACTAAAGGCACAGCTATAGCACCAAGTGGTGTAACTCCGGGCGAGTCTGTAACTTCTATTACAGCTACCGCTAACATTAAAGCAGGGCCACTTACATTTATACCAGAACTAAGATTAGATAATGGATCTAAAAATATGTTCTTAAATAGTAAAGCATTACCTACACAATCAGCAGCGCAATTTTTGTTTGCCGCAGTTTATGCTTTCTAAGTAAAAATTATTATTTAACTTTAAAAGCCGTCAGGGATTTATCCCCTGGCGGCTTTATTGTATTATGAAATATATATTATCGTTAGTTTGTTTCCTGGTTATCAGTAAAGCTTCCATAGCACAAAAAGATTCTCTCGCTATAGATGATCATGGTAAATACATTTATTATAAGGTTGTAAACCTCGAAAAATATAATGCAGATACATTGTATAGCAGAGCGCAGTATTTTTTTAAAAATGGTTATGATAAAAACACGTTGAAACTTGCTGTACAGGATAATAAAAACACATCAATTACTGGTTTAGGGGCGTTTCCGGTGTCAAAAAGATCAGGTTTAGCACGGCATCAGGACGGAGCAGTGTCCTATAAACTTATTGTTGAAGTTAAAGGCACCAAATACAGGTATTGGCTAACCGATTTTATTTTTACCCCATACCATCGCGACCGCTACAATAATTATATTGCTGATAATGGCCTGGTAATACCATTTGAGGTGCTTGGTAAAAAAATATCATCAAAAGATATGGACGATTATTTTGATCAAACCGCAGCGTTTTCAAAACAACTGGGCGATAAGTTAAAGCAGTATATGCTGCAAGGTAACTTGTTAAAAAAAGATGCCTCCCCAAAAGTAATATCCATAAATAAGTGGTAATTGTTTTATGGAAAGTGCTAAAGTTGCGAATCTGTATTTATATAGATAATGATGTAACATTGTATAATATTTAAACGTTAATATAACCAAACCTTATTTACCTGTTATGCCTATCTCAAAATTTGACATATACAACCAGGAGTGGATCGAATTTGTATTCGAAAAACGGAATAAAAGTTATGGTGCGTATGAGTTGCGAAAACACTATGCCAGTACGATGGTAAAGGCAATAACAATTACGTTAGCAATTATTTCAGGTATTTTTATAGCCGCGTTATTACTTTCTGATCATCATGTAAAGGCAGCAACAACACGTTTTCGTGTTTCTGAGGTCGACTTGTCTAAAAAATTCATCGTAGTTTACCCGGAAAAATCGCCATTAAACACGCATGCTGCTGTAAAGTCAGTTTCTCATAAATTTGTTGTTAATAAAAATAACGCCTCTGTATCTCATAGTAAATCATCATTAAAATACATTAATAATATAATAGTTGACGCTAACTCAGGTAGGCCTGCGCAGCCCAATGTAACTATTGATGAAAAGCCTGTTGACGACCCAACTGACATACATGGGTTAGACGTATTACCGGCGCCGGCCTGTGGTACTGAAGGGTGGGTAACATTTTTGCAAAAAAACATTCAATATCCGGCGTATGCCAAGTTGAATAAGGTATCTGGAAAAGTATGGCTGAGTTTTATAATTGAAAAGGATGGGCGTATTTCAAATATAAAAGTAGAACGCCCAGCAGGCAATGGTTTTGATGAAGAAGCGGTACGTGTATTAAATTTGGCACCGGCCTGGACGCCCGGATTTAAAAACGGACAGAATGCCAGAGTTAAATACACTATGCCGATCAATTTTCATATTGATAGGTAGTTAAAGCTTCGCCAGCACATTATTTTATAGTTTTAGTTCTAATTTAAAGCTATATCGTCCAAAAAGTTAAAACAATCAAACTTTTCAGCCTGATATTACAGCCATTTTTTTAATTTTGGGCTTTCTTATAAAATACAACAAACATTGGAGCACCAGGAACTAACCACCGTTGAAACAGCTAAAAACTTAGGCTTACTACCCGACGAATTTGATCGTATAAAAGAAATAATGGGCCGTACGCCTAATTTTACCGAACTATCTATTTTTTCGGTAATGTGGAGTGAGCATTGCTCTTATAAAAACTCTATCACCTGGTTAAAAACTTTACCCAAAGACGGCCCGCGAATGCTGGCTAAAGCAGGCGAAGAAAACGCGGGATTGGTTGACCTGGGCGATGGCATAGGCTGCGCTTTTAAAATAGAATCGCATAACCACCCATCGGCGTTAGAGCCTTATCAAGGTGCGGCTACCGGTGTTGGCGGTATTAACCGTGATATATTTACCATGGGTGCCCGGCCAATAGCCCAATTGAATTCCCTCCGCTTTGGCGATCTGAAACTGGATAAAACCAAATGGCTGGTAAAGGGTGTAGTAAAAGGAATAGGCGATTATGGCAATGCTTTTGGTATAGCTACCGTGGGCGGCGAACTTTTTTTTGATGAATGTTATAATATAAACCCGTTGGTAAACGCTATGTCGGCTGGTATTGTTAAGGCTGGCGAAACGGTATCAGCAACGTCATATGGCGTGGGTAACCCGGTTTATATTGTTGGCTCGGCTACAGGTAAAGATGGAATACATGGCGCAGCGTTCGCATCCAAAAATATAACCGAAGATTCTGTTAATGATTTGCCCGCTGTACAGGTAGGTGACCCTTTTCAGGAGAAATTACTACTCGAAGCAACGCTTGAGGTTATTAAGACAGGTGCGGTAGTAGGCATGCAGGATATGGGCGCGGCAGGTATTATTTGCTCAAACTCCGAAATGTCTGCCAAGGGTGAGCATGGCATGCGTATCGACCTGGATAAGGTTCCAACACGCCAGGCTAATATGAAACCATTTGAAATTTTACTTTCCGAATCGCAGGAGCGTATGCTGATTGTAGTACATAAGGGCCGCGAAAAAGAAGTAGAAGCTGTTTTTGATAAATGGGACCTGAATTGTGCCATTATTGGCGAGGTTACCGATACCAAACGCCTGCATTATTATATGGGTGGCCAACTGGTAGCCGATGTGCCTGCCGATGACCTGGTTTTAGGTGGTGGCGCCCCGGTTTATACCCGCGAGTATCGCGAACCGGCTTATTTTAAAAAAAATCAGGAATTTAAGATCGAGGATGTTAAAGAACCTGCCGATCTGAAAGCCGTTGCCGATCATTTAATAGCACATCCTAATATCGCGTCAAAACGCTGGGTTACCTCGCAATACGACTCTATGGTGGGTACCGCAACCATGACCACCAACCGCCCCTGCGATGCTGCCGTGGTAGGCGTTAAAGGTACCAATAAAGCTATTGTATTAACGGTAGATTGTAACTCCCGCTATGTATACGCCGACCCGCAAAAAGGTTGTGCTATTGCTGTAGCCGAAGCCGCCCGTAATATTACTTGCGCTGGCGGCGAGCCGGTAGCTATTACCAATTGCCTTAACTTTGGCAACCCTTACGTGCCCGAGGTTTACTGGCAGTTTGTGGGTGCTATTAAAGGGATGAGTGAGGCTTGTATAAAGTTTGAAACGCCAGTTACTGGTGGTAACGTAAGCTTTTACAATCAATCTACAGATGATGGGCCGGTTTTTCCGACACCGACTATTGGGATGCTTGGCGTGATGGATGATATTGCCAACATCATGACTGCGGATTTTAAACAGCCCGGCGACCTGATCTATTTGGTAGGTGAGTCGGTTAATGATATCGCATCGTCGCAATACCTGGCTTCGTATCATAAAATAGCAGCAGCTCCGGCTCCGTATTTTGATCTGGATAAAGAATATGCCATGCATCAGGTTATTAAACAACTGATTCAGCAAAAGCTGATCCAGTCTGCTCATGATGTTGCCGATGGTGGTTTATATATCGCGTTGCTGGAGTCTGCAATGCCTAATAACCTAGGTTTTACCATTGAAGCTGATGATAGTATCCGTAAAGATGCTTTTTTGTATGGCGAAGCGCAAGGTAGGGTAGTTGTATCGGTTAAGCCGGATCAGCAGGATGCTTTTGTAGAACTGCTTGCCACTGCCGAGGTTGAGTTTACACTATTGGGAACCGTTAACGAGGGTGATTTGATAGTAGACGGCGCATCATTTGGCGATGTAGCTACAGCCAAATTGGTATATGATAATGTATTGCATAATATTTTAGGCGAATAATGCTCAAGTTTAACAGGGTACATCATATTGCGGTTATCTGTTCTGATTATGAACGGTCGAAGCATTTTTATACCCAAATATTAGGTTTAGAAATTATTCAGGAGGTATACCGGGCAGAACGTAACTCTTATAAACTCGATCTGAAAGTTGGTGATCAGTACCAGATCGAGTTGTTTTATTTTCCAAACCCTCCCGCAAGGCCATCTAAGCCCGAATGTGCGGGTTTAAGGCATTTAGCGTTTGAGGTTGATGATGTGGAAGCTTCAATGCTATCATTAATGAGCAGTGGCGTAATTGTGGAGCCCGTTAGGGTAGACGTACTTACAGGCAAAAGGTTTACTTTTTTTCCTGACCCGGATGGGTTGCCGCTGGAACTTTACGAAAAGTAAGTTTAGTGGTTATCTCTTACTTACAATTTACCATCAGCAATTAAAACATCTGCTATTTGCTCCGCTTTTTTATAGGCCTCCCCTGAGCCTATATTAGATAATACTGCTATAGCGATATGCTTATCAGGAAAACGAATTAATTGCGAACTAACTCCAAAATCGCCGCCATCCCAGGCCACATAGGTTCTGTTTTTATATTTCCCAAAGTACAACCCAAAAGCTTGATTGTCTTTATCATGGTTAAATTTTAAGGTTTTATGCATCAAATTATAAAAGGAGTTGCCGCCAAATTTTTTAGTGAAAAAGTTCTCACTCCACTTCATCAGATCATTTATGGTTGTAACTACGCCACTGCCGCCATAATGCGGCGAGTTTCTGGGGTGCTGTATCCAATCGCCTTCGGTTTTTACGTTAATCCCTTCTTTTCGATATGCGTTTACCATTTCTTTATTTCTGATATTGTAAGGCGTCACCCTGTTTTTTATAACCGCGGTTATATCATCGTTTATTAGGGTGTTTGTCATGCCGAGCGGCTCAAACAATCGCTTTTTTGAAAACTCGCCAAACGATTGACCGCTTACTTTTTCAACTATTTTTGTAAGCAGCATATAATTTACATTGCAGTAATCCCATTTATTACCGGGTTTAAAAGCAAGCGTATCTTTACTTAACGACGTTTTAATGCAATAATCAATGTCAAAATAGTTGAACGTGATCCAAGATCTGCCATCCGGCCTCGGAAGTTTAAAATAGTCGATAATTCCGCTTGTATTATATATCAGGTGTTTTACCCGGATAGTATCTTTGTATTTTAATAGTTCTGGAACAAAATTCGAGACCGGCGTTTCTAAGGTTAATTTGCCATCTAGTATGAGTAAGGTAATACAAGCAGCTGTAAACTGTTTAGAAACCGAGGCTATATCAAATGAGGAGTTTGCTGAGATAGGGATATTATAATCGAGATTAGCCGAACCATACCCCTTGGTATATAAAACATGCGACCCGTTAATTATACCAATAGCATAGCCGGGCGATGTTTTTTTATCCGAACCTTTAAATAAGCTGTTTATTTTAGTTTTTGTACGATATGAAAGCGGAATTGGGGGTAGTTTTGCGGACAATTGCCCATAGCAATTGGCGAAAATAAATAAGTTTATAAAAAAAGCTAAGTATTTCATTGGCAGAAAGTAATTACAGTTGCTAATATAAAAATTAGTAAACGATATAAGTACCCAATAAATTTAGTTCATTTGCCCGGTCAAACAATTTACAGGAAGGCCTTTGGTTTATGATGGCCTTGTTAAAAAATATGATTTTCAAATTCAAACAATTTAATGTAGACCAAACCGGCTGTGCCATGAAAATCAATACTGATGGTGTATTACTTGGTGCTTTAACAGCAGGAGCGGATGCTTCAACAATTTTAGATATTGGCACAGGTACGGGCGTTATCGCTTTAATGCTGGCCCAAAAATTTCCGGATGCTCAAATTGACGCGGTTGAGATTGACGCAGCCGCGGCGTTAACTACCCGTAATAACTTTGCGAACGCTCCTTTTAGCGATCATCTAAAAATATATCCGTTAGGTTTTGAGCAATACTTTGAAACCTTTCCTGATAAAAAGTATGATCTGATGGTTTCAAACCCACCCTTCTATATTAACTCATTAGCGGCATCGGCACCAAAGCTTAGCCTGGCCAAACATGCCGGGAAGAATTTTTTTGAACAACTAATTAAATGTATTGCCCGCCAGCTTAACGGTGGTGGCGCATGCTGGTTAATACTCCCCATACAAACATCATTACTGGTTAAAGCATTGGCTACACCATATAAGCTGCATATCGGTAAAACAATAAGCATACATTCGTTCAACAATGCTGATCCCCATAGGAAAATAATAATGCTGGGCCATCACCAAACAGAAAATTATACGGAACGGTTTGTTATTTATGATTCGCCTAAAATTTATTCCAGGCAATATCAGGATGCTTTAAAAGATTTTTTCACTATCTTTTGAAATGTAAGTCGTTTTTTGTTGTTAATTTTTCATTCAAAATTTTAGTATGACCCGCATAGGACTAATATCTGATACACATGGCTACCTTGATGATGCTGTATTTAAGCATTTTGAGAATTGTGACGAGATTTGGCATGCCGGTGATTTTGGTACGATTGAGTTGGCCGACCGGCTGGCCGCGTTTAAGCCTTTACGTGGTGTTTATGGCAATATTGATGGTAAAGATATTAGAATGGACTATCCGGAAAACCTGCGCTTTTATTGCGAAAATGTAGATGTTTGGATGACACATATTGGCGGGTATCCGGATAGATACAGCCCGGAAGTAAAACGTACCATATACACTAAGCCACCTATGCTATTCATATGCGGACACTCACATATACTTAAAGTTATATATGATAAAAAAATTAACTGCCTGCATTTAAACCCCGGCGCAGCAGGTAAACAAGGATGGCACAGGATGCAAACCTTGTTGCGTTTTTGTATCTCTGCAGAAAAAATTCATACCTTAGAGGTGATTGAGTTGGTTAAATGATAATGTATAAAATACACTAAGTGCCATGATTATAGCAAAAACTTTAGGACAATTTATTATTGAAAACCAAGCAGATTTCCCTTATGCAAAAGGCGAATTATCCCGTTTGTTACGGGATATTGGCATAGCCGCTAAAATTGTGAACCGCGAAGTTAATAAAGCTGGCCTGATGGATATATTAGGCGATGCCGGCAGTGTAAATGTACAGGGCGAATCGCAAAAAAAATTGGATATTTTTGCCAACGATCAATTTATTTCGGCGTTGCAAAGTGGCGGCGAATGCTGTATAGTTGTGTCCGAAGAGAATGATGAATATGTATATATTGATTCCGAAATATCAAAAAATGCCAAGTATATTGTAGCTATTGACCCACTGGATGGATCGTCAAATATTGATGTAAATGTAAGTGTGGGTACTATTTTTTCGATATACCGCCGCAGATCAACCAGTGGTAAGGCAACTATGACTGACGTTTTACAGCGTGGGATTGACCAGGTTGCAGCGGGCTACGTTATTTATGGCTCATCAACCATGATGGTATATACCACAGGGAAGGGTGTTAATGGCTTTACGCTTGACCCATCAATTGGAGAATTTTGCTTGTCGCACCCTAGTATGACGATCCCTAAAGATGGTTATATATACTCCATCAACGAGGGTTATTATACCCATTTCCCGGATGGGGTAAAAAAATACATCAAATATTGCCAGGTAGAAGATGATGCTACACACCGGCCCTATACATCGCGCTATACGGGCTCAATGGTTGCCGACCTGCACCGAAACATGATTAAAGGCGGAATATTTATATATCCTATTACCGCGAGCGCGCCCAATGGCAAATTACGTTTAGTTTATGAGTGTAACCCCATGGCATTTATTATAGAACAGGCTGGCGGCGTGGCATCAAACGGTTACGAACGGATACTTGGCCTGGAGGTTACAGAACTGCACCAGCGTTCGGCTATATTTATAGGATCGGAAAACATGGTTAAAAAAGCGGAGGAGATGATGCAGATGTTTTCGCCCCAGGTTACAAAAAAATCATGTGAGGGTGTGATAAATATTCAATGATAGGGGTGGGGTAGGTGCTTTATTTCAATAACATTTTGTTAGGTAATGATGCTATAACATTCCGCCTTTAGCAGCTTCTACTTCAAAAACAGTGTCAATTAACAGTCCGGGTTGCTTGTAGGCTGCAACCGCCAGCTCGTCGCAACGCTCGTTTTCGGGATGCCCGTTATGGCCGCGTACCCAAACAAATTTAATTTGATGCAGTTTGCTCAATTCTAAAAAGCGCAGCCATAAGTCTTTGTTCTTTTTATCTTTAAACCCTTTTTTTACCCATCCGTATAGCCATTTCTTTTCAACAGGGTCAATTACATATTTAGAGTCGGAGTATATGGTAACCGCTTGGTTGGGGCTTTTTAAGGCTTCCAGCGCCTTTATTACCGCCAATAGCTCCATGCGGTTGTTGGTGGTTTTACGGTAGCCCTCAGAAAGCTCCTTGTAATGCTGGCCCGAACGCAGTATAGCCCCATAACCACCCGGGCCGGGGTTACCGCTTGATGCGCCGTCTGTAAAAATCTCAATCATGCCTGTTACTAAGTTAGCCCTAATTTTATTGGTTTGCGAAGATGATAATAATGGTTTAAAAATTAAAAATCTACGGGTAGGTATTATTATTAAAAAAGGGTTTGACAATAGGGATAAGATTTTTACATTTGCACTCTCCAAACGGTAGATGTAGCTCAGTTGGTTAGAGCATCGGTTTGTGGTACCGAGGGTCGTGGGTTCGAGCCCCATCATTTACCCAGAAGCCTCTCACGAAAATGAGAGGCTTTTTTGTTGCTGTTGTAAATAACATTAGCAATAAAACAACAAAAAATAGTTATTGCTACTAGCAAATGGTTGCTTACTAATATTCCCAATCCTCTTTGTCGGGATACATTCTTGTAGATTTGAAATCGTCGAAATTGTTATAAAATTCGACTCGTGGATAATTATCAGCTTCTTTATCACCTCGCCAGGTCAAATGCACCACAGCAAATTCTTTGTTATAACCTTCCTTTCTGGTTACAAATAAAACGTCATCATTTCTTGAATCATGACACAAAGCAGAAGTTTCAAAATCTGCTAAAACGTGGTCGCTTTTTTTTGAATTATAGGATCCCCAAAATGATTTATCACTAATCATCCCAATCTCTTTTTTTAGTTCGTATTCAAAT
>JANXTT010000001.1 GCA_025352225.1 Mucilaginibacter sp.
ATGGTGCTGGTATCCCCTTTAAGGGTAAGTCCGTCCTTCCCAATATCTGTAGCCGGGTTAAGCTGTTGCCCATTAACCCCCTTTAGCCAGCCTTGCAGGGTATAGGCATAATCTATGCCTATACCCTGCAAGGCTGGCTAAAGGGGGTTAATGGGCAACAGCTTAACCCGGCTACAGATATTGGGAAGGACGGACTTACCCTTAAAGGGGATACCAGCACCATTCCGCGCGATGCATATGCCTACTCACTCGGCTATTACAATGGCGATTATAAACCTATAGGCCAAACAAATGCAACCGCCTTTGGCAAAACCTACCAAACGGGCGTAGCCGATGTTACAGGCCAGAGCCTGTATAATGGCAATATCAGCAACAGCACGGTAGCCATCAGCAACATCAGCAGTGGTAACCCTGTAGGTTATACCTACCATTATGATCAGCTTAACCGCTTGAAAAAAATGCGGCAGCATAGCATAACGTCAACTGCCTGGAATGCCAGCACTATACTAGCCGATTACAGCGAAGATTATACCTACGATGCAAACGGCAATATCCTTACCGCCCTGCGCAATGGCAACAGCACAACAGGCCTTGCCATGGATAAGCTTAGCTACGCCTATAACCGCGATGCCAACGGCAACATAACAAACAACCGCCTGCGCCATGTAACCGACGCCGTGCCCGATGCCAACAGTTACACTGCCGACCTAAAAACCCAACCCACGGATAATTACCAATATGATGCCCTTGGCAATTTAATAAAAGATACCCAAGCAGGTATAGACACCATAAACTGGACGGTTTACGGTAAAATAAAGAGCATTGTTAAAGGCAATGCTGCTAATAATATTGCTTATATTTACGATGCTGCCGGACACCGTATTAGTAAAACCGCGAACGGTTTAACAACCTACTACGTGCGCGATGCACAAGGCAATACGCTAGCCCTTTATGATAACGCCAACAAGGCGGTAAACTGGCGCGAACAACATTTATATGGCAGCAGCCGTTTGGGAATATGGACGCCAGATGTTAACTTAGCCAATAATAACGCATTAGCCGTTTGGGACACCGCCGGACGTAAGTTCTTTGAATTAACTAACCACCTCGGCAACGTTATAGAAACCATAACCGACCGTAGGCTACAGGTAGCTAAAGATACTTCCATCGCCTATTATACCGCCGATGTTGCTACCGCGCAGGATTATTATCCGTTTGGTATGTTAATGCCGGGTAGGCAGTACACTGTAAGCGGGAACAATTATCGATACGGATTCAATGGGAAAGAGAATGATAACGAGGTAAAACAAGATGCCAATGGCAACAACATTATTGGCAGCCAGCAGGATTACGGGATGCGGATCTATGACCCGAGGTTGGCGAAATTCTTGAGTGTGGATCCGTTAGCTGAAAGTTATCCTTATTATAGTCCTTATCTTGTTTCTGGGAATAACCCAATCAAATTCGTTGATCTAAACGGACTCGAAGAGCATAATCCTGTTCCAGAAGCATACATCAATCCAAAACTAATGATTGATATGACAAAAGCCCCTGGATCGAATACTAATTCTGCGGGTTTCGTTAGAAACAATCAATGGTTTTGGAGGCAAATGTTACAAAAGAACCCCGAAATGTTTAGTGAAGACAATAAGCATTTAATAAATGATTTAAGACGATCTCCGATAGTGGATGAACAGTGGGTAAAATACAATCCGAGTCAAGGAGCTTTTATAAATGAAACATTGGTGCATCATCATTTTGAACAAGGGAATTATGCTACTCCACTACCGGAAGCAGTACATAAAAGCTGGTTTAAGGCTTTGCATGAAGTTAATCCAGGCGGTAGGGCTAGAGTTTTGTCAAATTCACTTAAGAACTTGCATGAAGGGTTAGGCTATTTAATGTTTTTTTATGATTTATTAAGTGATGATCCGCATGCGCTTAATCAGCAACTAAGAGCAGGTGAAAAATTAAACAAATTATATTATGATATGGAAACGAATACTTATTTCTCTTTGAATAGTCGTACTATAAATAAGGATAAAAAGGGCAATGTTGTTTCCACAACTGTAACCTATGATCAATATAGTGACTATGATTATGATAAGAAATCAGGTGAAAATGTTGGGGTAGGTAAAATCAATACTTATAAGGCTACACAAAATGAAAAGACAGGACAGGTTATTCAAAACGTAGTTACAGTAGAATAATATGAAAGCACAAGAATTTGTTCAAAAACTGAAAGCAAGTGCTCCTTCGGTTAGTGACTATATAAAAAGAGGATATAGTGAAAAGTTAGCTAAAGCAGTTGTAAAATCATTTTATGCTGTGGAGAGGAAAAAAAATACTACATATCAGGATGAAGTTTTAAAGCTTGTGGATTGCTACGACGCAAGTGATTTAATAATAGGTCAGGTCAAGTTTTATAATAAGATTGAAGAAAAACCAAATTACTATATAGTAGGAGAAGTAGAGGCCGACTGGCTTATCGTTGATAAGATAACTGGAGTAATAAGGGTAGTAGAATTATATAGTGGTGAAAGCTTGTGGCCTTGTGCTGCTAATGGGTCTAAGTTTTTGGAAGCTATATTAATGGCTAATATGTTTTTTGGTGAAGCAGCTTTAAATGATGATCTTTTCAACAGTCAAAAAGCAACATGTGCAATTTCAGAGGAATGTTGCGAGGTTGCTGGAGGAGAGCAATTTTTAGAATTTTACAAAATGCTATTAGGCTGTTTTGAATAACTTAACCGTCCTGGCGCAGTATGAAGCAAGGGCAAGCGCGTCTTTCCGTTAGCGATTGCAGCGTAAAGCGCGGGCCGCAGGCAACGGGATAATATTGCCAGAGCCTGTACAATGGCAATATCAGCAACAGCACGGTAGCCATCAGCAATATCAGCAGTGGCAACCCTGTAGGGTACACCTACCATTACGATCAGCTTAACCGCCTCAAAAAAATGCGGCAGCATAGCATAACTGGAAACAGTTGGGACAATACAACCATCACCACCGATTATAAGGAAAACATACAATACGACCCTAATGGTAACATACTAAGCTACCTGCGGAACGGAAATTCTGCCAGTTATACAGGCAGCGAAATGGACAGGCTGGGTTATTTTTATAACCGGGATGCCAACGGTAATTTAATTAACAACAGGCTAAGATTTATCCGTGATACATCTAAAAATGCTGCTTTAACAGATTTGGCAGACCAGAGCGGCACCCCGTTACAACCGCAAACTCAGGATAATTACCAGTATGATGCTATTGGCAACCTGATAAAAGATACCCAGGCTGGCATAACAGGTATTGATTGGAGTGTGTACGGGAAAATAGATACCATACGTAAAAACGCCGGAAATATTGGCTATAGCTACGACCCTGCCGGGCACCGCATCAGCAAAACCGCGAACGGCTTAACAACATACTACGTGCGCGACGCGCAAGGTAATACCCTAGCCCTGTATGATAACGCCAACAAGTCTGTAAACTGGCGTGAGCAGCACATGTATGGCAGCAGGCGTTTAGGCATCTGGACACCTAACGTGAACCTAAATTTACCCCACGCCGCCGAAGCCGCTTTAGCAGTTTGGGATTCTATAGGCCGTAAATATTACGAGTTAACCAACCACCTGGATAACGTAATTGCCAATATAACCGACCGAAGAATACAAATTGCTGATACCAGCAATGTCCATATAGACCATTATGTAGCGGACGTAGCTACTGCACAGGATTATTATCCGTTCGGCATGCTTATGCCGGGTAGGCAGTATACCGCTAATGGCTTAAATTATCGATATGGATTCAATAGCGTTGAAAAGTCAGATGAAGTTGATGGCTTAAATAATTACTACGAATTTAAGTACAGAGAATATGATCCGCGCACTGGAAAGTTTTGGAGCGTCGACCCGTTGACTAAAAATTACCCGTGGAATTCGTCTTATGCCTTCGCTGAAAATAGGGTAATAGATGGCATTGATTTAGAAGGTAAAGAATGGCAAGCTTCTCAAGGTAGCGATGGCACAACAAATGTAAGTGTAAATGTGAATTTGACGGTAGATAAAGAAACTAATTTATCTCAGAATCAAATCAATGCATATAAAAAGGCAATTAATGCAGAAATGAATAAGATTTTAAACCTTTCTTCAAACAATAAAGTAAATGGTAAAGTAACTTTTGAGGGTGGTGATCAGAGTAAAATAAATCAAGTTATCCCATCTTTGAATATTTATGGTAGTAAACCAGAACCAGGTTATATACTAATAGGGGGGCAAACTACAAGCCAATATTCTGCTGTTAATATTTACAAGAAAGACGGGACAATTAAAAATCCTGAAGAATTTGCAAGAAACACAGTACATGAATTATTTCATACTATTCGGTTGCAACATCCGTTTGAAGTAACGCAAGCAGACGATACAAGGTTAATAAACGTTGCTCCTAATAAATTTATTACTGCTCCCGGAACAAATCCAAATATATTGTATAATATAATGAACTACAGTTTAATCAACATTGATGGGAAAAATTTGGGGGATTTATGGAAGAAAACGCCAATAAGGTTAATAACCCCTGGGCAAATAAATTTTATTTTAAAAGAAATTCATATGCAAATGAATGGGGCCGGTCTACCAAATGATAAAAAATATGATTGGATTAATTTTCCTGGGTACAACGTAAAACCAACATATGATTTTTTACATCCTTTCAAACATTAAACTCATGAAGACCATTATTTTAATTATTTTAATATTAAGCTTTAAATGTTTCAAAGAAACAAATAATTCAATTATGCCTTGTGCTTTAAAATGGGATCCATTATTAAAAATTAAAGTTTATACGGAGGCTGATCGGATGCCAGAGTATCCTGGTGGCAATCAGGCCTTCAATCTTTTTTTTTTGAAAAACTATCATTTATCAAGTGAAAAAGATTTTCAGGGAACATTAAAACTCGAATTTGTAATTGACGTGAAAGGAAATTTAATAGGCGAAAGAATATTAAATAAAGAGAATGCGACAATTAGTGTTGCTGAAAAAGAAGCCTTGAGGGTTTTAAGAAAAATGCCAAGATGGAGACCCGGCATTTGTAAATCTAAAACTATACCTGTTAAAGTGAGTTTTCCAATACACTTTTGAATTATTGTTACAGTTTTATGGCTTATACGTTTTGTCCGTAACTAGGCGACGAACACGGCAAGGTACAAGGCATAGATTATGCCTATACCCTGCAAGGCTGGCTAAAAGGGGTTAATGGCACCTCGGGAGCCATGAATCTGGATATAGGTGGCGACGGCACAAGCACCCATTCCACCATACCAAAAGACGCGTATGGCTACGCCCTACATTACTATAACGGCGATTATAAAGCTATTGGCGGCACCGCCGCCTTTGCCGACGCGCGTACCGCCCCCGGCTACCAGCCGCTTTATAATGGAAATATAGCAGCCAGCAGCCTCAATATTGCCCAACTGGGCAAACCCCTGCTCTATGTTTATGGGTACGACCAGCTAAACCGCCTGAAACGCCAAAACGCCTTTAAAGGGCTGGATACCGTAAATAACATATGGCACCCCATAGGCATGCAAGCCTACGCCGAAAAGATCAGCTACGATGCAAACGGCAACATACTAACTTACAACCGCCACGGTGCGGATACCACAGGTATGCCTGTTGCGATGGACAGCTTAACCTACGCCTATAACCGTGATGCCAACGGCAACATAACAAACAACCGCCTGCGCCACGTAACAGACGCCGTGCCGGACGCCAACAGTTATACCGCCGACCTAAAAAGCCAACCTACCGATAACTATCAATATGATGCCTTAGGTAATTTAATCAAAGACACCCAAGCCGGGATTGATACCATAAATTGGACAGTTTATGGTAAGATAAAAAGCATTGTTAAAGGCAGTAGCACTATCAGTTATAATTATAACCCATCGGGACAGCGCATCAGCAAAACCGCGAACGGCTTAACAACCTACTATGTGCGCGATGCACAGGGCAATACGCTGGCCCTGTATGATAATGCAAACAACGCGGTTAACTGGCGCGAACAACATTTATACGGCAGCAACCGTTTGGGAATATGGACGCCAAATGTTAACTTAGCCAATAATAACGCTTTGGCCGTTTGGAACACCGCCGGCCTCAAGTTCTTTGAATTAACTAACCACCTAGGTAACGTAATAGAAACCATAACCGACCGTAGGAGACAGGTAGCTAAAGATACTTCCTTAGATCATTATATAGCCGACGTAGCTACCGCGCAGGACTATAGTGCATTCGGTGCCGTTAAGGAAGGCCGGAGTTTTGGAATGCCAAGTTCACGCGGCTTTAACGGCCAGGAGCGGTCGTTAGAAGTTGACCCTAATGGCAATCATAATACGGCACAGTTTTGGGAATATGATGCAAGAATTGGTAGAAGATGGAATATTGACCCCAAGACTGCTGAAACTCCGGAACAAAGCCCCTATGCTGCTTTTAATGGTAACCCAATTTTATATGCAGACCCTGCGGGTGATTCTGGTATAGCAACCCTTGACAAAGCTACAAAGACAATCACCGTTACCTCTATTTATCTTTTTTATGGAAGTAAATCATCCCCTCGATTAGCTAAGCAATCTGCCGAAAATATTGAGAAAGCATATAATAATGCACATGGAACCGTAAAAATTGATGGAACTATATATAAAGTAAAATTCAAAGTCCGCGGAATAGATTTAACTGGAAGTAAAATAAATACAGAGAAGAATATAAAAAGATGGATAGAGAATGAAAAGGATGCCAGAGTGAATTGGGTTAGACTTGAAGAAAAAACTTCGGGTGGCGGTAATCCAAATTCCTCGTATACAGACGTTCGTAACGGAGGAAATACGGGTTACTGGAACACAAAGCAGATGGAGGAAAATAAAGGAACAACAGAGCCACATGAAGCCAATCATGCGTATAATGGACTTGATCATCCGAGTTCGACAAGTGGTAATGAGGATCAGAATCCTAGTATAGATATGACAGTCCTCAATTTCAAAATGGTTAAAAAGGAATTTCTAATTGAACAGGACGGGTTGCCGGTATTAGATGTCACTAAACGAAAGGTGACACAAAAAAATATAGATGCTATATTTAACAATAATGTGAAAGGTGATTTAAAGGATAGTGGTAAAGCTAATGTAGGAGAATTATCAAATGAGTATCATTCAAAATAAATGTTTGATTTTTGTGGTATTGGTATTAGTTTCTTGTTCAAGTAGAAATGATAACTGTTTATCGTTAAATGACAGTATTTGTTCAAAGTGGCAGGCGGATTCAAACGGTTGTCTACAGTACAGGTATAGACTAGTCAAAAAGGGAATAATAAACAAAAAGACTCTTGTAGGGGTTGATTTTAAATGTATAAGAAAAAAATTCGGCGATCCAAATGCGTCTAAGATTAATAATGAGGGAGCTATTTATATTTATTATATAACTTGTAAAGTTATACCGCATTTTACGTTTCATAATAGGCGTATTCCCACACGCGTTGATACTGAAGCTTACCTATTTCTTGTAACAGTGAATAAAAATGATGTTGTTACTCATACTAATTTTATAATACCATAACCTGCTCCCTAACTGGCGCAAGGCACTGCCATAAAAAGCAAGATGTTGTTTTCAAAATCGTTTAAAGAAAAAAATGCAAAGTTTATTATACCCATTTTTACCCATGTCCCCCCTTTCTTCCGTTAGCGATTGCAGCGTAAAGCCCGGAATGTAGCGTAGCGGAATGAGGACTTGCAGCGGAAAGCGCGGGCCGCAGGCAACGGCATAATAATCTAATAGCAAGCAGCCCATACCGACCATAACGGCGACCAGAAAGCCCCGGCGTTCAACCGCCTGTCGACGATATTAAGCACTACAACGGGGGCCTCCATAGAGCTATGGCTGTATAACCCTACAGGGCAGGCCAACCAAATGATGGAAGAAACCCCCGACCATCAATACATGCTGCAGGCCTAATTACAAGCCCGGTAACTTTCGCGGCGGTATTTCATTTGGATTTTTTCAAAATCACTACGCATCAAATATCTCCCTTTATTATTGCATAGGTATTATTCCCTAATATAATTCAGGTTAAAACAGCGCTGTCTGTATCGTTTTAATCGGATTACCCCGATCCAGTTCGTTGTGTTGCTGCCATTGGTTTTGCTGTAGTGCTACCAATTGTTCGGTCTGCCAAACTAATATTTTGGCTTCCAGCCGAGCCAGGCAAAGCTTTTTGTTTTCCAACTGTGATCGGGTATCCATAGTCATCACTTGTAGTCCCGATGGCAGATGCGTCCCTCGAACGGCAGTTTCCACCTTGTTTACATTTTGCCCACCCGGACCAGATGAGCGGCAGGTTTCCAGTTTTACGTCTTTAGGGTTCCATTGTATTAGCTCCTTTACATTAAAGGCGGCTACGCCTACAAACCAGTTTTTACGCTTATGATATTTACGATACGGACTTTGTGCTATCCATTGTATGGTGCCTGCCCACTCTTTTACAAAAGCATCCAGTTTAGTGCCTGTAGCCATCATAGTGGCAGATAATAAAGTACCGTTTAATTCTCCGGCTTTATTTTCCAATACTTCCAGTTCAATGCCTTGCTGTTTAGCCTGCTTCATCATTAGGCTTTGCACACAGGCTACAACCCGGCAGCATTCTGCCGGGCCTTTGCCTGATGTAATTTGTATCATCATCTTTTTCATGCTATTCCTTATTCATTCTAACAATACGTGGATAAAACTTACCCTTAATATCAACCAGTTCGTGTTGCGCGGCAATTACGGTTTCGATGTCTTTATAAGCCAAAGGGTTTTCTTCAACTGTGCCACCTATTAAGGTAACACCGGCATTGGTCAATAGCTTTTTCATGGCGGATACCGTCATGCTGTCCTTCGCCTTTTGCCTGCTCATGGCGCGGCCAGCTCCATGTGATGCGGAGTTTAACGCATCACTGGTTCCTTTGCCCGATACCAGGTAAGCGGGAGTGGTCATACTACCGGGGATAATACCTAATTCACCCTTATGAGCAGGTGTTGCACCTTTACGGTGGATGATTACATCTTTACCGTTGGCCAATTTATCCTTCCAGGCAAAATTGTGGTGATTTTGCACCACATGCAAAGCTTTTAAGCCCAAGGCAGTTAGCAAATTGGCGTGGATACGATCATGGCAGGCTTTGGCATAATCGCCGGCAAGGGTCATGGTGAGCCAGTACTCCTGTCCTGCTTCGCTGTTTATATCCAGCCAGGCCAGTTGCTGCGCTTGTCGCGGAAGCTTACAAGTGTTGATGGCTATTTGGGTGTAATGCCTCGCTATAGCCGAACCCAGTCCCCGGCTACCCGAGTGCGTTAACAAAGCGGTGTACTTTTTAGCCGGCAAGCCTAAAGCATTATCAGCTAAAAGCTCAATCTCGCCAAATTCCACAAAATGGTTGCCACTGCCTGACGTACCTAATTGCCGTACGGCTTTACTGCGTAGCGGTTTCAGAAAAGCTACCTCATTAAATACAGAGCTCTCTAAAACATCGTGTTCCTGCCTTACATTCAAACCGCCTTCCATACCAAAATGGGTATGATTTTTTAAAGCTTGTTTAATTTGGTATTCAAACCGTTTCAGAAAACCATCGCTTTCATCAATGATAGACAATGCCATCCTACAGCCAATATCCATACCCACCGCATAAGGAATCACCGCGTTATCCGTAGCCAGTACACCACCAATTGGTAAGCCAAAGCCCATGTGCGCGTCGGGCATTAATGCGCCCTGTACACTAATTGGCAACAGGTTGGCCAGCTCCATTTGCCTTTTTGCTGATGCCTCAATACCCTTGCCGCCATAGGTTTTACAATATACAGGCTCATGCCGAAGTTCAAACGTTTTAAACAATGGTGCCTCCGTTTTGCCAATTACCTTTTCGGCTATTTTAGCTGTTAGTTCATCATCCAAAAATGCTTCCGGATTGTTTTTAATATTCACCAACAGCGCAAGCAATTGCTGTTTAGTATAGTGTTTGAAATTTTTAGAGGTTATGCCAATAACAAGGCTTCGCAACTGATCGTTATGATAGCCTATTTTACTTAAATCTTTTGTTCTTAAATTGCCCATTTGGGTTATGTTTCTAATTCCAGGTAAGTTTCTTTAGGGCTATACCTGGGTATGTTTTTAATTTTGTTAATGTATTTGGCAGGCTCGGCAAAACGATCTTTCCAGCGATAACTCCGCCCACGGGTTAATCGGTGCATACGAGGCTCAAAAAAATTATTTTTAATACGATTATCTACTGCCGCTATTTCTTGCTCCAGCACCTCGTTGTGCAGTTTTACCTGCGTAACCATATGCGGCATTACCTTTAGCACAAAGCACCAGGGTTCTGTAAAAACATATTTTATCATTAACCGGCGATAGCTGGTATTAAAAGATTCTACACTTGTAAAGCATAGTTTCTCTTTATCAGATAATTTTAAGCGGTTACCGTCCCAGTAGTATTGGTCAATTTCTAAAAGCTCTTGTTTGCGCATTTTATAACCATACCTTTTTTTACGTCGCTTTTTAAATTTAAAAGAGCGGTCATGATGGTATTGTACCGTGTTTATCTTTTTCAGCAATGCTTCGTAAAACTCAGCCATCGGGCCGCGCTTAATATC
>JANXTT010000044.1 GCA_025352225.1 Mucilaginibacter sp.
TGATGGACATATAGTTTAAACCTCAATTTAAAAGCTACCCTCTCAACTTATCCAATAAACCGCTCAGGGTATCTGCTTCTTCTTCCGTCAGGCTATTTTTTAAAATGTCTCTTGTTTTATACTCCAGGTCAATTTTAGCAAGTATCTCTAACCCTTCATCGCTAATGCGGATATCAACTGCGCGACGGTCTTTATTATTTGTGCAGCGCGTTACCAGTTTCTTTTGCACCAACCGATCAACAATGCGTGAGGCATCAGACATTTTATCTATCATGCGTTCTTTTAACAGGTTTATAGTTGCTGGTTTTGGGTATTGCCCCCTTAAAATGCGTAAAACATTAAATTGTTGCTGTGTAACATTATATTTTTCGAACTGGCCACGAAATAAATTGCCCAACCAACCATATGTATATAATATATTAACCACTACTTTGTGCAAGTTATCGTCAAACTTGCTTTGTATTTCCTTATCTATTTGCATTTTTTACTGCTCAGTATTTTGTAAAAAGTTTTTAAATATGAGTATATTATTTTGAATTACAATCCTGACCTTCGTCCTGCCCATAGTTCCAGGGGCAATGCAGGCATTCGTTTTCGCAGCAAAACCCTCGTTCTAAATGGTAGGCTTCTGTAAAAACATAGTTGCCATCCTCGTTGATGTAGTAGTCTTTGTTTTTTTCTGCCATTTATCTTAATATTTTAACTTCAATAGTATCCGCAAAATAATTTTTCAAGTGTATTCCATCACCGTGTAGTGTCCATATTTGCTTTGGTTCAGTAAATTTAACACATTGCAAAATATCGTTCCAATCCACATGGTCTGATATGAACAAGGTGTCTTGCTCGTTAGTTTGCAGGTTTTTCCATCCAGAGGCAAATAATCGTTTAACTCCTTTGGCATTAAAGTAACTTTCAAACGTAAACGGCGGTACAATATAAACATAATCAGCCTGATGTTTCATTAATTTGCGCCCATATATTTGATATTTACCCGGCGAAAAGCCAAACTTTTCGTACACCAGGTTAACAGGCATAATTCTATAATGAACTAACACGGTTTTTTGCGGGCACCAGGTGTTGATCAGCTTTATTAAACGCTGGCTTTTACCTAGTGCATACGCGCCCAATAAAATGTTAGTTTTAATTCCGTTTAATTTACCTATTTCGGTAATCGGATCGGGATGTTGTATTTGGGGGTTTGCAAAGGTGCTTTCGGTAATTAACACGTCGGCTTTAGCCCATTCAATAGGCTCGCAGGTATCATCAGGCTGCACTTTATAATCGCCGGTATAAAGATATTTTATGCCTTTATATTCCATTAAAACCTGTGCAGACCCTAACATGTGCCCGGCAGAGATTAAAGTGACTTGTACATCGCCCACCATAAAAACCTGATGGTAGGTTACCAGACAAAACTCGCGCGCGGCAGTTTTGCCGTAACGTAACTGCATAAATGCGGCGGTAGCTTGGGTACAATAAACTTGTGCACTGCCTGCAATGGCATGGTCGCCGTGGGCGTGTGATACAATTGCTGTTTTTACTGGCTGCTTAGGATCAAGATAAAAATCGGCATAACGGCAGTACAAACCATTGTCGTTAAAAATAATAAAGTCGGATAATATCATTGAGCCTGGGCCAAAGTTAAAAAATGCTCATGTAAAGCCAGGATCTTAGGAATTACTAATTCGGTATCGTCATTATTAATTACATAGTCGGCCATTTTTAATTTGAGCTCATCATCAAACTGTTTACTATTACGGCTCTCAACCTCGGCCTTTGTAATGCCATCCCGCGCTATTACCCTGCTGATCCGCATTTGAAGCGGGGCATAAACCATAATAGTTTTATCGCACATTAAGTGTGCATTGCTTTCAAAAAGCAACGCGGCCTCTTTTAAAATATAAGAGGGTGTTTTAATTTGTGCAGCCCAAATATCAAATGCGCGAAATGTGGCCGGATGTACAATAGCGTTCAGTTTTGCCAGTTGATTAGCATCGTTAAAAACAATGTGGGCAATATATTTACGGTTAAGGCTACCATCATCAAAGTAGGCTTCATTGCCAAATGTTGATTTTATGGCATCCATTAAAATTGGATCTTCGGTCATTACTTTTTTGGCATGATCGTCGGCGTAAAAAACCGGAATACCCAATAGCTCAAATATTTTACTAATGGTACTTTTACCACTACCAATACCCCCTGTAATTCCAACTTTTAACATTACTCTTTAATAATAAAATCCAGGTTTTGTGGCTGTATACTCACCAATTTACAAAACGGTGGAAAACGTATAAGTTTAACGGGTAGTTGTTTATAACCATGATCTTTCCACAGGTCCAGATCTGCAACGGCTTCAAAAAAACGCTCGTTTGTTGCTGCATATTTATTTAAAGAAACTGTAAATATTATCTTTACTTTTTGAGGGAATATTTTAACATTATAATAACTTTTATTGTTAATGAGCTTCACGGGTAATTCCAGCGTTTTTTCGGTAAACTCATCTACGGGAATTTCAACCCCTACCGATTTAGGGTAAATGCTCATGTTAGATTCTTTTACCCCCTGTAAGCGCACGTTTACATTGACTGAATCTTCTACATCATTGAGTGTGAGCGAATCGGTTTTCCAAGCCGTAATTTTATTGATCACTTCCGCAGGGCCGCTCACTGTTACATAATCGGGCTTGATAACTATATTATCGGCAATGCCTTGTTGTTGTTTAAAGGTGATGTGGTATTGCAATTGAACTGGTACTCTTTTTACTGCCCGCGAAGAAAAATCAAAATATAAGGTATCAGGATTGAAAGAAACGATTTGTTGATTAAGGCGGCGTTTGGCGTTAATTGCTTTTAATTGAGAATTAAGTAAGACATAGTTTTTATTATCAAGGCTTTTTAAATCTACTACAATTTTTTTGTCGTCCATATTCATTTTGGAGAATAAGAGGTTCCAGCCGTTGCCCTGCACTATCGCATCAACTGTATCTGACTGTAACGACCTGAAAGACCGCTTTAAAGGAGGGTTGGTAAAGCTCACCAATGTTTTAATAGCATACTCGTACCTGTTTGACAGCATAGTTAACACCCAGGCTAAAAAGGCCAGAACCAGACAGGTAAAAAATACCGATAAACGCCTGCGCTCGCTTTTGGATAATTTGATTATTGCCATATAACTTTAAATCAAAATTATAAATAAACTAACCCTTTTATAATTTTAATGTTTGGTACGTTATTCAAAAAAAAAAGCTCCACCAGGTGAAGCTTTTTTTTCGGGTATTGCATGCTTTAAGCTTTTTGAACTACCGCGTTTAACACCTTTGATGCTTCTAACGATACCGCTGATTTATCGAAACGGATTTTTACACCATTATCAACTTCAATTAAAATGGTAATGTCATTAATATCAACAACTTTACCATGTATACCAGCGGTGGTTACCACCTTATCGCCTTTTTTAAGCTCGTCGGCAAATTTTTTCTGGTCTTTTTGTTTTTTGATCTGCGGGCGTATCATAAAGAAATAAAATACTACTACGATCAACCCCATCATAATGAATTGGGTATATTGGCCGCTACCTCCTGCTTGTAATAAAATTGTTGAAATCATTCTTATAAAATATTATGTTATTTACTTTGTTTTTGGAACTATTACCTCGCCCACCAAATGCACCATGCTTTGGGCCGGGTTAGTGTTTCCGGTTATGGTAATCATTTTATCTTGCAGGCCTTGTTTAGCTGCGCTGTGAAAAGTAACCTTTATTACGCCCGATTCTCCGGCCTGTACCGGTGCCTTTGGCCACTCTGGTTTGGTGCAGCCGCATGTGGCTACTGCATCGGTAATAATAAGTGGGGATTTACCTGTATTAGTGAAATTGAAATTATGCATTACCGAATCACCCTGTTTAATTTTACCAAAATCAAATTTTTCTTCTGTAAATTTGATTACAGGGGCGTTTGCCACATTAGTAGATGTAGCTGACGAAGTTGAATTATTTGATTGATGGCAGGCTGCCAGCATTCCTATTGCTATAAGCGCTAAAAAAACTTTTTTCATTGACTAAACTAATTTTAAATAGATTATTTTTATTATTCCATTAAGCCACGGCCGGTTTTCCTAATCCTGCCTTCGCTTTTAAGCTCCGATAAAATTTTGTCTAAGATACCGTTTATAAATGAATTACTCTTTGGTGTGCTAAATTCCTTTGAAATTTCAAGGTATTCGTTAATGCTAACTTTTACCGGGATGGATGGAAAATACATAAACTCGGCCAATGCCAGTTTCATTAATAATGTATCCATTTGAGCAATACGTTCTGGCTCCCAATTCTGTGTTTTAGCGGTAATCATTTCCTGGAAACTTGCATCGTAACGAATGGTTTGTTGAAAAAGATTTATAATAAACTCGCGGTCATCATCCCAATTTACAACAACATCAGCCAGTTTGTTTTTTTCGGGTTCGGCATAGGCAAAGTTTTTAAACGTTTTTGCGATTAATGCTTGCAGCACGTCGCGGTCAACCGGCCAGTAAATAAATTTGTCTTCAAAAACTTGTTCGGCTAATGACGATTTCAGGATCACTTTTTTGAATATGAACTTGATAATATCTTTATCTGAATGAACGTCATCATCCGTTTTTGCCAGATAAGCCGCGTAATCCGGCGAGTTTTTTAGTGTAGCAAATAATGATTTTGTAAGCTCAGGATCAAAATCCCACAGCACTTTGTATTTTTTTATCCCGGCAAGGTAGGTTTTGTTTTTATTAAGCGAGGTAATAAAGGTGTTGCCCAGTATTTTTAAATTGGGTTTAAGGTCGGCCTCGGTTGGCAAATGTTTGTTTGCCCTGCCTACGGCGTCGATATCGGCATATTGTACAACTTCGTTGATGAGCGATAGCATCCAGATGTACATTTCATCTACTTTATCAACACTTTGAATTAAAGATTTCTCGAACGATTTAATATCCTTTCGTTCGGATTGTTGGTAAGCATACAATGACTGTAATACTTTTACGCGCAGGTGCCTTCTGTTTAGCATGTGGTAAGAACGGTTTTGGGTTTATATAACCCGGTTTAAAAAATGTATTATATTTAATATGATGTTTTAATTTTTTTTATGTCTGCTATTCTCTTTTCGGCAATTTTATTAGCGGCCTCAATAGTAGAAATGTTTTCTGCTTTAGAAAGTTTCAATACATTGCGGATAGCGTCGTAGATGTTTTCGGTTAAATGCATGGTTCGTTTTTTACTAAAACCGGCTATTTCCGAATAGCAATTTATTAATCCACCAGCACTAATCACATAATCAGGCGCATATAAAATACCTTTCTCTAACAACAAGCTACCATGAATTTGTTCGTCTTCTAATTGATTATTGGCAGAGCCCGCAATTATAGAACATTTTAATTTGCTAATAGTTTCGGTGTTAATAGTTGCCCCTAAAGCGCAGGGCGCATAAATATCAACATCGAGGTCAAATATACTATTATGTGCAACAGCCTGGGCGCCATATTTTTTTGCTACCCTGCCAAGGCGTTCTTCGTCAATATCAGATATATAAACTTTGGCATTTTCGTCGCGGAGAAGTTTTACCAAATTTTCGCCCACATGGCCTGTACCTTGTACCGCTACAGATTTGCCTGCCAGGTTATCATTACCATATAACTCTTTTAAACAGCCCTTAATACCCATGTAAACACCGCGCGCCGCTACTGGCGTTGGATCGCCGCTACCACCTATACTTTCGGGTATGCCGGTTACGTGCTGGGTTTCCATCCTGATATATTCCATATCGCGGGTATTGGTACCAAGGTCTTCGGCAGTAATAAACTCACCATTCAGGTTTTTAATAAATTTACCATACATGCGTAGTAAAGCCTCGGTTTTATCCCGCCTGGAATCGCCTATAATAACGGCAGAACCTCCACCCAGGTTTAGCCCGGTAATGGCCGCCTTATAAGTCATGCTGCGCGAAAGGCGCAAAACATCCTTAAGGGCATCCTGCTCGGTTTTATAGGGCCACATGCGGGTGCCGCCAAGTGCGGGGCCCAGGGTTGTATCATGTATAGCAATAATGGCTTTGAGCCCTGTTGCCTCATCATTACAATAAACAACTTTTTTATGGCCAAAAACATTTAGCTGGCTAAATACTGATGTGGCGTTAGTGGTTTGCGATGACATGTTTTTACTAGCAGTAGGTTGATGGCACAAAAATAGGCTTTTTTTTATTAATGGGTGGTCTTGTTATTAAATATTACCATGTGTGGATAACAGGCATCCCTTTCTACGTGATAATATAGGATAATGATACGATTACAAGTTTGGATAAGGTGTTTTTAATAATTATTCAGAATAAGGCTATTGCCGCAAAAAGTGCTGAGCGTTTTTAATGCAAACGCGATTGCCACCTCAATATTTTGTCAGATAGGCCTCCTTTTTCTGATCGCTTTAGGCAATAATCATGGAGTGAGCAAGCTGGTTATCCGGATAGTTTAAAACGGTGATTTTTAACTCCTGAAAAGTTATTTATAAGTTATTAAATTTAATTATTGTGGTGTTTTTTATATTATTAAATAATTATTTATCATATTATGAAGATGTGACGTTTCGGATATTAAATTAAAAAAATAAATACTATTTTTATTTGATTTAATAAAAACAACTATTAGATTTGATACACCCTATTGCATTTATTCTTCTCTAATTGGCATCCAATTTTTATTATTCCTATATAATAATTATAAACCAGTACATATAATTAATCTGTAATATATATTTAAAACGCTATTGCTGTGAAAGAGCACGTTGTTATCAAAATAAAACCCAGTACGCTGATTATGATACCAGCATGCATTCCTTATTGGGAGGATTTTATAACGGATAAAAGCATTGTAATAGAAAAATTTGAACCAGCATTAGATCGGATATTCTTACAGGCCGGATTTAAGTTTTGGGTAACAAGGCAGTACAAGCCACACAAACATACCTGGAGTTACGAAGAAATTTTGTCGGGGTTTCATCTAACATTCCGGATTATTTTACAAGAAGATGGTGAACTGCCCGATACGCTAATTAACCAAATCAGAAGATTGCCTTTTGTTGATTATATCCACGGTATTATTGTTGGAACATCGCATATCCCGGTTATGGACGTATCCACATCATTAATGTACCCTGCTGATGATGTTGCTAAACTAATATATCTGCAATACGCTAAAGAATGGACAAAAGGCACAAAAGGAATTAAACTGGCTGTACTTGATACCGGAATTGATATACACCACCCAGAGTTTAGGGGTAAAATTATCCAGCATAAAGACTTTGTTAATTTAAAAGGATTAGACACATCTGATTTTATTGGAGAGGTTAGCGGTTTAGATGATTCGTATGAAGACAAGGTGGGGCATGGAACGCATGTAACAGGTATAATGGCCGCAAATGGCCTTAATATGAATGAAGGTATAGCGCCGGACTGCAGCATATTATCGTGCAGGGTACTGGCGCCTATGAAAAGTGGCAATCACGTTGTAGGCGCAGGCATTGTAGATAATATTAACAATGGAATTAAATGGGCGGTAGATAACGGAGCCGACGTGATCAATATGAGCCTGGGTATAAAGCATAGTGGAGGAGGGTTGCCACACGAAGACGTTGTTAAATACGCTATCAATAAAAACGTTACAATCGTTGCCGCTAGTGGTAACGACGGCACACAGGAGATGTATTACCCGGCAGCATTAAATGGTGTAATAGCTGTTGGAGCGGTTGATTTAACCGGGCAGGTAACCAGCTTTACATCATATGGGGCTCCTATTACTTTAGTAGCACCCGGATACCATATATACAGCTCATTTCCAGATGGTAAATATGCTTACCTATCCGGAACATCGCAGGCTTCGCCCTTTGTAAGTGGGTCAATCGGGTTAATGAAATCGTTTGCGCTGGAAAAAGGCGTTAAGCTATCCAACAAACAAATTAATTATATACTGAGAAACACTTCAGACAGGCTTACAGATAAAGTGCGCGATGTAAGGTCTGGTTTTGGGTTACTCAATCTGGCTGATTCATTCAAATTATTAAACAATATATTATCCTAAATACTCAATTCAATGGCAACAAACATTTTTCTTCCTTCAACAGGCGGAGTTAAGATTCGCAGGGCAAATGTAACTACAAATGGTGTCGATGCAGAAGTTGATGCCAATGTAAAAGAACAGCTTACGGCATTAAATGACCTTTTAGCAAAACCTTTGTTTTCCATAAAACACTTTACTACTAATGGTAGTTCGGTTGACAAAGTGGCAACAACCAAACCGGGTACCACTCCTGGTACGGGCACCGGTATGCTTCCGGGCGAGTTATTAGCGAAAACCTTAACGCCCCGGTGTTTTGGGTTGAGAAATCAAGGTGCCAATCAATGGGAAGGAACAGATAGCTTAATGGAAAATATTTATAATATTTCCTTGACGGCTTCAGATCCTCATATGCAAACTTTAGAAGAGTATATTGATGCAACTGCACCTTTATCATTGCTAAAGTATAGCTTTAACACACAGATAAATGAAAACTATTGGACGAACCTCGATAGTAATACCAAAACGGTATTAAATTATCCGTCAATTGTTGATTATCTATTGGCTTACAGTTATGTTATAGCCAGCAATACAGAAATTAATGGCTTAATTAACTTTGTATTTGGTAATATAAGCGGGTTAAGAAACATTGTTAAATATACACAGATAAGTGCAGCCAGGGAGTATATCCATGCCGAGAAGGTAGATGTTGCTTATAACTCATCTGATGATTTTATAATAAAATCAATACTCAGTGCTAATCCTCCATTTTCAGCACAGTTATTTGGCCCATCAGTTCACGCTAAGCTTGAAGACTATATTACCAACAGCCAGGAGTTAGCGTTGATTGACAATTCTGCACTGTATAACCGTACTACCATTCCGCCCGAACTGATACAGCCCTTGATTTATAAAATCAAAAATTCTGTAATCCCGGTAACAAAGGCCAATTATGATTCATTAGCTCCAATTTTTCTTAATGACATAAAAAACAATCCATCATCAATTGATTCATCTCCCAATGCCGATGGTTTAAATAGCGATACCCAACCATCTACCGATTTTGATGTAACCTTTTTAGATGATTATGCTTCGGTAGTAAAAATTGTATTTAACAATATACGTTGTGCCGCGCAAATGTTTTACTCTATGACGCTTGGCGATGAATTGAACATTTTTGATGTGATGAACTACTTTACGCATAAATTTATGATCCGGGGCAATATCCAGATTTCTGATAATATATTGCGTGAGGATCTGCAGTTATACGTATTCTCCAATAAATTCACCAACATCACAACAGGTAAAGTTATTGACCGTACACGCCCTGCCGAGCGGTATATGTTTTACAAACAGGTATTTAACTATGGTAGCGGGCAAATTACCGAAGATATAGTAGTGAATAAAGAGTTTAACAAACTTTTCAAAATATTGATAATGGAAGGTGCCAAATACATTCAGCGTGCCCAGGAAAGCCCTAATCCGGAAAGCTATGTATCAAGGCAGCCTATAATGCAGGCTGTAGAAGATTTGCAATACAATTTATCTACCCATTGCGCGGGTATGGCCAATGTGATAACGCCTATTATATACGAAGAGCTTAATTTTATTATTAAACGAATATTGAACCATCCTGAAATAGTGCAACAACTGGTGCCTGCCGGAGGTACCTGGTGGAAAGTAGTTGAATTATTGTATGAAGGGATGAAACAGCAAAGGCCAAAAACTACAATATTTTACAATAAGGCTAAATTAGGTTTTGAGATATTTAACTCCATAGCAAAATATAACCCGGCCACATTTGAGGATGATAAGAATTTCTCTGATTTTATCAGCAACGTAGATGCTTATATTATTACCCAGGCCCAGCTCCAGCCATCAGATGATGACGATAAGCCGGCTGATAAAAAAGAAAGTAGTAATAAGGATGACAATACCAGAAGTGAGGAAAGGACACCTGCAACCGCGGATGCCGGAGGTAGTAAAGATGAATGGGCATTTTAATAAATAGGGGTATTTAATAACATTAACATCAATAAAAATGAGTCAAGTAAACATACTGGTTTCCGCCGAACAAATAAAAAATACAGCAAGAGCTCAAGCACGCGAAGTGCTGGGTATGAGTGATGTATTTAAACAAATGCCGTTTGATTCACAAAGAAGTATTTATCAATCCCTCGTTGATGATTATGCAAAAAAAGAAATGCGTAATCATGGCATCGCCGAAAGCATGGCCACAGATAGCGGCAAAGATATGGGCTATAAGGGTTACGACCCAGGGTTTAAGGGCGATACGCAATCGTTTAAAGAATTAGTAGATTCTGTTGATTTTCCAAAATTTGTTAAAGACTTGCTTAAAGCGGTATTTGATGCCAACTTAAGTGTGATGAAAAGCCAAACAGACAGTTATATAAAATTGATGAAAGAGGCTACTAAGGACACCGGCGAGTTTATTAAAAAAGTTAAGGACGAAGATGCATTTGGGCATCTTGCCGAATCAAAAGGTGGTCAATACAATATCTCGACAGAAAAAAATGCTGATGGCAGTAGTAAACTGACATTAACAAACCCCGATGGCGAGAAGCACGATATGGAAGATGCTGCCGTGAAGAAAGACCTGTTTGAAGCCAAGCTTCAGATGGCGAAAGAACATAGGGCCGCGCTAAGAGAAATGCTTTTAATGGGTGTTACCAGGTTAGTAGTTGAAAAAGGAGAAATTGACGCGTCGGTTGAATTTTCAATAAAAGCAACGCGTAACAGCGCAGCGCACCATGATGATCAAAACATTAATACCGTTACAACCCATGCCGAAATGGACAGCCCGCTGGGAGGGATATTTGGCGGGCCTAGTGGTTCCATTGATATGACAAATACCAATATCCAGGTAAACACCTCTGATAAGAAAGCCACTGATGATTTAACGGCCAACTTAAAGGGGCATGTTAATATTAAGTTCAAAACTGATTATTTTAAGCTTGACAACTTTGCAAACATGTATGCAGACGGAGGTACAGCGGCTCTTAAACCAGCAGCTGCTGCTGCGCCCGGTCTAATTCCGGCAGCGGCAGGCCGATAATTATTAGTTAACACGATTATGGCATTAGCTATTTTACACTGGGAAGCAAATGAAAGGGGACATTACAGGTTTAAAATAGATATTGGCACAAACAATTTTTTTAAATTTAATATAGGTCGCAATACCGATATAAAAGGGGGCTTAAAATGGGTTACAGATACAGTTAGATCCACTCCTTTTAAGCGAAGGCGAAAAGATTTTTTTTTTGGCGATACCGGGGAAGAGATTTTGTTGCCTATCAATTATTTTGACGAAAATAATTGTTACGTCCAATTAATAAGTGCGAAAGACGAGCATGGTAAATCGTTGGCGGTATCAGACATTGTTAAGGTCCCTTTTTCGCTAAGGCGTGTAAATACAACAGATTTTGGAATTTCTTCAATAGCAAGCATACCAATGAGTAATTTAACTTTTAATCCAAGCAGAAAAATAAGCCATAATTACCAGGAGCTTTCTCACCAATATTCCATCGAAGAAATTATTGGCAGTGTAGCCCGAGTTGTTTTGCCTGTAGCTGTAAATATGCTTACACAATCAACCGGGGCTTCAGCAACAACCGGTGCTCCTGCAGCAGGCGGCAATGGTTCGGCGCAAATGAATAATATCACAGGCATACTTACTACTATATTGAGAGCACTCTTGCCAGCTTTATCAGGAATAAGTACCCAGCAATCCACCTTTCATCAAAGTGATATATCATCAAACAGGTTTAATGGAGGCAACTACGAATATGCAAAACCTATGGTTTTTGGTATTGATGATGCTTTGCTTGCAACAATGGCCGCACCTGTTATACAACAAGGTTTGCAATTGCTACCTCAACTAATAAACGCTACCCAACAGCATAGATTACAAATCTTACAGGCAAATAACCAGTTAATGACAACCCTTGCCGGGGATGTACAACGCAGATTGATGATGCAGCAAATGTTGCAGAACCAGGCACCCGGGCAACCGGCTTCGCAAACCATTGACCCGGCAGTTTTGGCCCAATTACTTGCCATGTTGCAGGCACAACCCGCGGTTGCGGCCCCAGCCGTTCCGGCACCGGCTGCCCCAGCACCTGCACCCGCGGTAGCTGTTGCACATAGTTTAAGTGCTATTGCATACACGCTTAGTAACAATGTATTGCTCACATTTGAAAATTTGGAGATGCAGAAGTACATGGACCATGATACCTTGATTCTGCAAAAAAGCGATAAAATTCTTTTTAGAATTAAGATAAATGTTCCTAATAATCCCAAAAGGCCACTTCCCAAAGCCATCTATACTTTCTATTTTAAAGATGTGGTAACCAAAAAGATATACCTGGTTAAAACATTCAAAAAAAAGGATATCATAGCTAATACGGTTACAGAATTTGATTTTTCGAAAAACGAACTTGTAAATGTTCCGCTACAGAATGTGGTGGAGATTTTTGTAGAAATGCGCTGGCAAACTGCAGATGGTAAGGAATTTAAAGCAGTAAACTCATGCAATTCGGTATTTGTGGGTAATTACTTTTTGCAAAGCCAGGGAGCTGCGGTTTCGCAAGAAAAAGAGCTTAACGATATGAAAGTGTATCGGAGCTTTTGGAATAAAATATGGCAATCGCCGGTTGGCGGAAAATCAAAGTTTAGTTGGGAACTGCTCATCGACTTGAAGTATACAATTTCTATCTCTCCAGATCATGTCTCTAATGGCCTTACTGATACTAAACTATCGGTGGAAGCCAAAGATAAAGAAAGCCTGATTGATACAACTGCCGGAAAAATGAAAGCCGGGCTTGAGCTAAGCCTAACTGAATTAAATAAACTGATGGATGGGTGGGATGGCGAAAGGCTGCTTGATGATGAAAAACTAAGCGCGCTTAAAAACCTTGATTTTACAAGAAACAACGCGGCAGAACTAATCTATAACATTAAACTAAAAGGTAAATCATACGAACAGGGTAATATATGGATAATACCCATATTTAAAATGTTTGATATCACACTGAGTAAAATTGAAAATACAAATGAATATGGGTATGTAAACCGTGTATCGCCGGCTAGGGTTAAATTCCCTTTACCTGTAAGTACACGGATATTGGGCTTAAAATCTAATAATAACTAAATTATGAATAACAATTATGATGGTATGGTTCATTACATGGCTGATGAAACCGACACCGATACACTGGACTCAAAAACGGATAATAGCCAAAATCCGGATTATAAATTTGATGGTTTTGATGTAGAAATAAACGTTAAGATGGCCCTAACGCCCATTAATGTAAAACCACGATTATAATGGATAACGCATTTATAAGTTTTGAAGCGATAGTTGAAAAAATGCTGGATATAAAGGGAGATATCTTGGATGAAGATAACGGCATTCATTTTTACATCGACGAACTTGAAGTGGGTACCCCGGTGGAACTTGATGTAGTTGTAGATGAAAACGGTAAAGTGACGATAGGTATGATACCGCCTTTATACAGGGTAGGTACGTCTTTTCGCCCGTCATACCATAATATTACGCTAACTGCTGAAAAATATAGCGAAGATGGCAACTGAAAACGGGGATAACAAATACTGGAATTTAGAAGACTTTGTTGACTCATTGGTAGTTGAGCTTGATAAAACGCGTGAAACCCTTGCCGTAAAAGCCATTAATAAGCAATTAACTTATACGGTGAAAGAGATGGCTATCGACCTTAATATTTTCCCCACGTTTGATGGCGATGTGATCAAATTTATTACGGCACAACCAGGGCAACAGGGGGCATCAAAGGTAAACATACAACTTGGATCAATTACAGATCAGCAGGTGAGGGCAACTACTAAAATTACCGGCCTAAAAAGCGATACGAGCATTGATAAAATAGACCTGGATCCAAAAACCAAGAGTAAACTCCGGAAGATAGGGGTAACCTCGGTAGATGACCTGAATCAGCTTGAAAATAGAAAGGTGGATATACAGCATGTATCTGATGGGGAAATAGATTTTAAAACGCTGGCCAATCAAATACAAAAATCAAAAAGGAATCAAAACCCGCCGGTAGTTAGAGCCGTGAGTTTAGCCCTTGATGAGAACAACCAGCCTTATTTACACATTACGGGGCAAAATTTTTCTTTAAATCCCGATTATCCCCCTGTGGCGGTATTAAACAATAAGCTTGCCGATGTATTTCATTCCAATTCGGGTAATCTTAAAATATTTTTAAACAAAGATCATCTAACCGGGAATGAAAATGAATTGATACTGACTTTAGATCCATACGCCATCGTAAAAATGAACATTAAAATTTAATACGAATTTTCATGAAAAGAAAGAGAAAATTATTTCATAATTATGATGACCTGCTCAATGGATATTATGGTTTTAATAAGAAAACCAAAATGAGCGGTTCAGCCAGTTTTGATAATGGTGAATTAATTGTACAGCAGCTACGGGCTTACGGGCAATCTGTCGAAATGGAATATGTAGTAGAATCTTCGGTGCCTAATGAATCAGAAGAAGAATATGTTGTACAGTTTTCTACAGCCGAAGACAATGTTGATGAAGAATATGTTGTACAGGCCTCTCTATCAAATATTGATTTTAGTGCACCAAATTCTCTTTCGTACCATTTAAGCGAAACAAATATAAATTCGTTATCAGATCATGCGCTGAATATTAACCATGACGAATCTGACAGGGGTTATCAAACCAGTATATTAAACCCTTTTTCTGATACCAGCTCTATAAGCCAAAGTAGTGATACGTACATGCCTCAATCTGTAAATACTTACAATACTGATACTTACAATTCTATTAGTATGGATACTACCAGCCAGTTTGGTCAGGATAATAACACTAACCGGTTTGGTGCTAATAATATACCTGCAAACCCGTCGCCAGGCAGCAATCCGCAGGCTTCTGCTAAAGAAGATGAGTTAATTTCTGACCTTCAGGCAATTTTATCCGGACAGAAAGTATATGATTCTAATGCAGGAAGAACGGTAGACAGGAACCAGGTAGGTACGCAACAATCTATTGAAAAGGAAGCGGATAAAACCAAGCCATCTGCTCCAGCTGAAAATCCACACGCGATTTTTGACCGCATAAAAGAGAACATGCAATATGCCAATGCCTATAATTTAGGCACAATTCCGTTAAATACCAACCAGCTCGAAAAGCGGTTCAACGATCTGGAATCAGTAAATCAAGTAGAAAAAAAAGTAGTTACGCAAACGAAAAAATCGGTATCCCAATCAGTACCTGATCAACAACCGGGCATCCAAACGGAATTTAACCCTACCGAGTTTTTGCATGACCTTGAGGCGATTCAAAAAGGATCGCAAACAACCCCGCCTGCCCCAGTTACCACCACCGCTAGTCAACTGACGGTAGAAACTAACAGCCCGAATTATCCGGAGCGGCCAACTAGTATCCGGCCCTACACGTTAAGTGAGAAAGAGCAGATATATGGGCATTTTGATTACGAGCCCGACCCATCCTCAGCTAACGGCGATGGCATAAGGGTTTTAAATAATTGGCGCAGTGCAAACATTACAAGTGTAAGTATCCCCCAGCTAAACGGAAAAAGATTTGGCAGCCATGTTATACAAAATGGAACGATAGACTTTCACAGATTAGGTGCCGACAAGCTTAGACGCCTATGGGCCGCATGGGAGGCAGCGGGTTTATTAGATAGGATAACAACATTTGAAGGCGGGTACGTTGCACGGTTCATCAGGGGGACGCAAAATCGTTCGCCAAGGCCACTTAGCAACCATGCCTGGGGCACAGCGTTTGATATTAACGCGCCATGGAACGGATTTGGAAACGAGCCTGCATTAATGGGGCAAACAGGGTGTGTAAGAGAGTTGGTGAGTATTGCCAATAGCAATGGTTTCTTTTGGGGAGGGCACTTCCAGGGCCATAAAGACGGAATGCATTTTGAATTAGCAAAGGTTTTATAAAAAAAAGCATAAAAATTATGTCAGAAAATAGATTCATCCAGATGAATGCTGTATTGGATTCACCAGATAAAAGAACCACAGTTAGTAAATCATTTTCGGTACAAGGTTATACTGATGTATCGCGGTCGTTAACAAATGATTGGAGCATTTCTTCCGCCGGGATAGAAATGATCAAAAGATTTGAACATTTTGAGCCGCGAAAATATAATGATCAGGCAGACCATTGCACCGTTGGCTATGGTACGTTAATACATCATGGTAGGTGTAATGGAGATGCATCTGAGCAACCCTATGCCAATGGTATTACTGAGGCAAGAGCCACTGAGCTTTTAATGGTAAGAATAAACACCTCACAGGGCGTATTGAATGACAGTGTAACCGTGGCATTAAATCAAAACCAGATTGACGCCTTAACAAGCTTTATTTATAATATTGGTACTGGCGGCTGGCGTAAATCAACCCTGCGCCGTTTGTTAAACCAGGGCAACTACGGTGCCGTACCTACCGAGATGAGAAAATGGGTTAAAGTACGTATCAACAACGTGCTTGTAGACTCACAAGGATTAATAAACCGGAGAAACCAGGAAATAGCCTTATTTACGGGCAGTACCAGCACCGGGCAATCAATGGCTTCAAGTGTTTGGAATAACTTTTCAGGAGAATTTTCTGTACAGAGTGATTTTATAGGCCTGTACTCACAAAATGCTATTGATAGCATGCGTACCACACGTGTACCGGCTTCTGTTACATTAGCGCAGGCCGCACTGGAGTCGGGCTGGGGTGAATATGCCCTCGGTTTTAATTTCTTCGGAATTAAAGCTGGCTCAGGATGGACCGGGCAAAGGCAGCTGTTAAAAACAAAGGAGGTACATAACGATAATGACAGAAGCCGTCATCCTTATCCTGAAATTATTTCTATTGAGCCATTTACAGATAATAATGTAACCAAATACCTATGGCGGGTGAAAGATTATTTCAGAGCTTATAGCAACGCTACAGAAAGCTTTAACGACCATGGCAATTTATTGGTAAATAATGTAAGATATAGAGAAGCCTTTAACCATACGGATGATGGGCGTCAGTTTGCGAGAGAAGTAGCAAGAGCGGGTTATGCTACCGATCCTAACTACGCTAATAAGCTTCTATCTATCATAGATCAAAATAACCTCACACAGTACGACACGGCACCCGCTGCTCCCCCACAGGGAACTGCCGGTGCCCAAAGTATCTCTTTTAATCAAAGCCTTACGCTGCAAGATACCGCTGGCGATATATTATCTAACCCGGGCAGGGTAACAATACCGGCAAATATCAGGCAGCAGCTAGAGTATATTCGCACTAACGGAAACTATCAGCTAGGTACAAACACGTTTGTCCCATCGCTATCATTGCTGCAAAGTATTAGCCAAATGTTGTATTTTTCGTTAGATAATAACCGCACCGCAAATCCGGCTTTCGCGATAATGAGCTACATCCGGCCTGCATCATCACATCACTCAAACGGTACCGCGGTAGATTTAACTCACATCAACGGTATCCGCATTGATGTACGTAATCAATCTCAATGTTTGGATGCTGTTATTGTGGCCATTAATAACCTCGCGCCGGGTAACTATGCTCTAGGTTTACCGAGGCCGCCTTACGCAGATGGCGCGGGTGCTCAACATGACTTTACCAGGTACAACGGGCATATTACGGTTTATGCAAATACAACGCCGCCAACCCTGCTACCGCAGTTTCAGGATTTGCCAACCACCGGAAATTTATTTCTGCCAAACCAGTACAATGAGCATTCACCATCTGGCCGTACAGCAACCGACCTTAATTTTATAGCCAACGTTACATCGCGCAATACCATAAAAACCGCTATAGATAACGCGGCAGCAAGAGGTGCAAATATCCTCTTCTTATTTGCCGACGCGCTTGATCATTTGCATATTCAAGCCATGTAAGCCATAATAAACCGGGTATTATAAACTTAATAGTTTACACAAGGCATTAAATAATGATGATTTGAACCATCATTATTTAATGCTTTTTTATGATTGGTTTTATAAAGTGCTACACGCTGTAGCCTGCCATACTTCACGATGCTATTGTAATAAATATTTTTGGAGAAAAAGTATTTTATGATATAATTTTCATAATTTCCATCATAAATCAAAACCTCCATGTCACTACCTAATGGCTCTCTTTTTAGCAAAGCGAGCATTTTTCCTGCCGTATTATTTTTAGTTTTAATAGGTTTAGTTGGTTATTCCTTTCAGCATCGGGGGCTCAAAGTAACCGCTGTGGACCGATCGTTTAGCAAGTACATCGAATCGTACACATCGGGTATAATTTCTAAGGAAAGCAGTATCCGCATCAGGTTGGCCAATAAGGTACAGGGTACCCATGTGCAAAACGAGGTGCTGCCGGATGGTGTTTTTGATATATCACCATCAGTTAAAGGAAAAGCGTATTGGATAGATGCCCGTACAATAGAATTTAAACCCGAGAAAACACTCGACCCGGATAAGCAATACACCGCATCCTTTGGGTTAGGTAAGGTGATGAACGTTGCAGAGCATTACCAAATATTTCAGTTTGCTTTCCAAACCATTAAGCCCGATTATACGGTAACTTTTAACGGGCTGCAAACTGCTACACGCACCTCAACTGACAAGATGAAGCTGGAAGGCATTATTCAAACGGCTGATGCGGAAAAACCGGAGCAGATAGAAAAAATCATCAGTGTAAATTATGCGTCGGATGTGCATATCAGCTGGCAGCATAACACCTATACACATACACATAATTTTACTATTGATAAGCTAAAGCGATCGGCCGATAAGGTTACACCCTTAACCGTTATATGGGATGGCGGCCCTTTAGGTATTGATAAAAAAGGCTCGCAAAAATATGATATACCCGCCATAGGCGATTTTAGGGTGCTGGATATCCGCGCCGTGCAAGATCAGGAGCAATATGTGCTGGTGCAGTTTTCGGACGCCATAATGGTTGGTCAGGAATTGAATGGATTAATAGGCATCAGCAATACCACCGAGCCCGCTTATACCATTGAGGGCAGCACCGTAAAGGTATTTGCCACAGAACGCCTTGATGGCAATTACAGCGTTTTTGTAAACCAGGGGATCGAAAACATATCTCACCAAAAAATAGCCAAAAATTATACTGCCAGCGTGTTTTTTGAGAATAAACTTCCGGCGGTTACCATCCCCGGCAAGGGCGTTATTCTGCCAAGTTCGGGTAAGCTCATGATGCCTTTTGAGGCCGTAAACCTTAACGCGGTTGATGTTAGTATTATTAAAATTTTTGAAGATAATGTACCTCAGTATTTTCAAAACAATGATATTAATGGCGATAATGAGTTAAGGCGGGTAGGTAAACCTATTGTACAGAAAACCATTAGGCTTGATGGCGATAAATCTGTTAACCTGAACAAAAAAACCCGCTTTATGCTGGATATTGATAAGCTGTTCCGCACGGAGCCCGGGGCAATATACAGGGTAATTATAGGGTTTCGTAAAGAATACTCGCTGTATAGCTGTAAAGGTGGTGGCCCTGTTAAAACCGGCGCGGGCAATGATGAGTATGGAGATGAAGGCGGCGATTATGGCTACTATGGCAGCGCTAAAATAAGTGACGAAGATGATAGCTTTTGGTCGAGGTACGATAGTTATCATCCTGTAGGCTATAGCTGGGAAGACCGCGACAACCCATGTACAGATTCGTATTTTACTAAAGAAAAATGGGCGGTTCGTAATATCATCGCGTCAAACATTGGCCTTGTAGCCAAACGTGGAACTGATAATAGTATGGTTGTTGTAGTAACCGATATTTTAACCGCCCAACCCCTGGCCGGTATTGAGCTCAACTTGCTTGATTATCAGAAACAAGTGATATTCAAAACAACATCAGATAGTTATGGCCTGGCAAAGTTTGATATTAAACGCAAACCTTACCTATTGGTTGCTAAGCGTGGCGATGAACGGGGTTATCTAAAACTTGATGATGGAAACGCGTTACCCCTAACCCGGTTTAATGTAGGAGGGGAGCAGGTACAAAGCGGCATTAAAGGCTTTATATATGGCGAGCGCGGGGTATGGCGGCCCGGCGATAGTATTTATGTTTCGTTTATTTTAGAGGATAAGCAAAATAAACTCCCGCCAGACCATCCCGTAGAACTTAACTTTTACAACCCTATGGGGCAGTTGTATAAAACCATTACCCAAACCAAAGCGGTGGATGGATTTTACAGTTTCCACTTAGCCACCCAAACAGCCGATGTTACCGGCAACTGGACGGTGAAGGTTAAAGTAGGAGGGGCCACGTTTGAAAAAAACATTAAGATAGAAACTATAATGCCTAACCGGCTCAAACTGAACCTCAGCTTTGGTAACCGGGCCGAACTGACAAAGGACGAAAACACATCGGGCAATTTAAATGCAAAATGGCTGTTTGGCGGTATAGCGCAAAATTTAAAAGCCAAGGTTGACGCGTATCTTTCATCGCAAAAAACGACATTTAAAGATTTTGATGGTTATGATTTTGACGACCCTACACTTGAGTTTAACACACAGGTACAAAACGTGTTCGACGGCCGCTTAGATGCGGAGGGCAATACCCCTATCAATGCCAATATCAATGTAGAAAAGCAGGCGCCAGGCCAGCTCAAGGCTAATTTTTTGGTAAAAGTATTTGAGCCAGGCGGTAATTTCAGCATTAACCAGGTAAGTATGCCTTATAATGTTTACCCGGGCTATGTGGGTATTAAATCAGAAAAAGGCAATGCCCTTTCGGGGATGTTGAAAACCGGCCAATACCATAATTTTGATATTGCCGATGTAGATACCAAGGGTAACCTTATATCCGGTAAACGCAGCGTAGAAGTTGAATTGTACAAAATACAATGGCGCTGGTGGTGGGACAATACAGGTAACGAGGTGAGTAATTTTACACAGGACAAGTTAAATAAGCTTATTAAAACCGAAACCATAACCCTAACTGATGGCCGTGGCAAATGGGGCATGCGGGTTAATGAACCAGAGTGGGGCCGTTACTTAATCCGGGTTAAAGATGCCCAAACGGGCCACTCTACAGGCAAGGTAATTTATATTGACTGGCCCAACTACGCGCAACGCTTACAGCAAGACAATCCTACGGAAGCGGCTATGTTATCGTTTACATCCAGCAAACCTGGGTATAAGGTTGGCGAAGATGCCGTACTAACCATACCAACTATGGCCAATGGCCGTGCGCTCATAAGTTTTGAGAATGGAACCCGGGTTTTAAAAACCGACTGGATTAACACGCAAAAGGGCGAAACACAATATCATTTTAAAGTTGACGAAACTATGGCGCCCAATGTTTTTGTAAATGTTACCTTGCTGCAACCCCACTCGCAAACGGTAAACGATTTACCGATCCGTATGTATGGTGCTATACCGTTATTGGTTGAAAACCCGGCTACGGTATTGAAACCTTTGATTGCCATGCCCGATAAAATTCGCCCCGAAAGCCGGTCGGCCATTACGGTATCAGAGGCATCGGGTAAAGAAATGACTTATACAATAGCAATTGTTGACGAGGGCTTGTTAGACATTACCAACTTTAAAACGCCCGATCCGCATGAGTCGTTTTACGCACGGGAGGCTTTGGGGGTAAAAACATGGGACTTGTTTGACTATGTAATAGGGGCCTATGGCGGCGATTTGGAACGCATTTTAAGCATAGGTGGCGATGCCGGGGGCCGATCAACCAATAAAAACATATCGGTAAACCGATTTAAGCCTGTGGTTAAATTTATGGGCCCATACCATTTAAATGCCGGCGAAAGGCAAACCCACGCGTTTACCTTGCCACAATATATAGGCTCGGTTAAAGCAATGGTTATAGCGGGGCATCAGGGCAGTTATGGTTTTGCCGATAAGGCTATAGCGGTTAAAAAGCCGCTGATGATACTAGCCACCTTGCCACGTGTTTTGGGCCCATCGGAAAAAGTGCAGTTACCGGTAACCGTATTTGCGATGGAAAACAATGTAAAGACGGTTAGCCTGGATATACAGTCGAACGCGTTTAGTAACCTTGCAGGTAATAACCATCAAACGGTAACCTTTACAAAAACCGGGGAGCAGATGGTGACCTTTAACCTGGATGTTAAAGATTTTATAGGCATAGGCAAGGTAAGGGTAACCGCGCAAAGCGGAAAAGAAAAAGCGGCTTATGATGTGGAGCTGAACGTTCGTAACCCTAACCCGCCTGTCACTAAAATTTTAGAAAAAGAGCTGGCCCCGGGCGAAACATGGAGCACCCCTTATACGGGCATCGGCATGGCCGGGACTAATAAAACCACGGTAGAGGCTTCTAATATCCCGGCATTAAACCTGGCCAAACGCTTAAGTTACCTCATTGAGTATCCGCATGGCTGTGTGGAGCAAACCACATCGGCCTCGTTCCCGCAGTTATATTTAAGTCAGTTAACTGATCTTTCCGTTGCTCAAAAAGCGTTTGCCGACCGTAATATAAAGGCTGCTATTAACAAACTTAAAGGGTTTCAATTACCGGGCGGGGGCCTGAGTTACTGGCCCGACGGTGCCGAACCCGATGAATGGGGAACTAATTACGCGGGGCATTTTATGCTGGCGGCGCAAGCGGTGGGGTATACATTGCCCGCCGGGTTTATAGAGCATTGGAGAAATTACCAACGGCAAAAAGCACTTTCGTGGGCGCCGGATTCACGCAGTTTTTATGGTGCCGATTTGGCCCAATCATACCGCTTATACCTGCTGGCATTGGCCCACGCGCCAGAGCTTGGCGCCATGAACAGGCTCAAAGAGTTTCCATATATCAGCATTGAAGCTAAATGGCGACTGGCAGCAGCCTATAAACTTGCGGGCCAGCCCGAAGTTGCGCTGCGCATGATATCGGGTTTACCCACAACTATTAAACCTTATTATACCCTGTTTGGTACCTTCGGCTCCGACCTTCGCGATGAAGCGATGATATTAGAAACGCTGACCTTATTGGGCCAGCATAGTCAGGCGGCATCTTTATTGCGTACGGTTGCCGCGCGCCTATCGCAGGATGGTTGGTACAGTACCCAAACCACGGCTTACTGCCTGGTAGCCATTGCCGAGTATTGCGGCAAAAACGCATCGGGAAGTAAATTGCTGTTTAATTACCAGTTGGGTGCAGCTAAAGCCAGCGTAAATTCAGCATCGTACTTATGGTCGTTGCCGATAAAAGCGCCATCGGGTAATGCCATGTTGCACAATACCGGGAAAAATAAATTGTATGTAAGGATAATTCAACAAGGGCAGCCACTTACGGGCGAGGATGTTAAACCTATTAATAACGCCGAGGTTTTACAGATGCGCATCGGTTATTTTTCACTCGCCGGGTTGCCAATTGACCCGTCGAAACTTAAGCAGGGTACCGATTTTGTGGCACAAGTAAATATTAAAAACCCGGGCAAGCGCGGTAAGTATGATAATATGGCGTTGACACAGATTTTCCCTTCGGGATGGGAAATTTTGAATACCAGGATGATGAACAACGATGAAGCATTCAAATCTTCGCCATCAGACTATCGGGACATTCGCGACGACCGGGTGAATACTTATTTTAGTTTGTACGAGGGTAAAGAAGTAACCTATTTTGTAACGCTGAACGCCGCTTACCTGGGCAGGTTTTACCACCCGCCAACCTATTGCGACGCGATGTATAATAACGCCATTAATGCCTTAACAAAAGGGCAGTGGGTTGAAGTGGTTAAGTAATGATGGGAAGCAACGGGAAAATAGATTTTAAACATAAGAGCAGGCTGATATTTCTGTTAGGTTTTTCTTTAATATGCTGCAGGCTATATGGGCAGCAAAGCGCGAAGATTGTAAATGATATTACACAGCTTAATCCAATAAAAGTAAGGGGTGTACTTAATCCAACTACAACCGAAGAAATTGTATATGCGATTAAGGCCAACCCTGGCCCTATATCAATAGGCGGAGGGCGGTATAGTATGGGCGGACAAACAGCTACGGAACAAACACTGCAAATAGATATGCGGACGTTTAACAAGGTGCTGCATTTCTCTAAAAAGGATAAAGAGATCACGGTACAAACTGGTATAACCTGGCGTAAATTATTGGGATTTATTGATTCGGCCAATTTATCTGTAAAGATTATGCAATCATACTCCAATTTTACAGTTGGCGGAGCTTTAAGCGTAAATGCTCATGGGCGATATGTTGGACAAGGACCGATAATTTTATCTGTAAAAAAAATAAAGATTGTTTTGGCTAACGGCCATTTGGTTGAAGCAAGTCCTACTGAACAAAACGAAATTTTTTACGGGGCAATTGGCGGATATGGAGCATTGGGGGTTATTACCGAGGCTACCTTATTTTTAACCGATAACAGTAAGGTTGAAAGATCAGACACTGTAATGCAGGCAGATGTGTACAAAAAATATTTTTTTGACAAGATCAGGAATGACACGGCAGTTATATTTCATAGTGCCGATATTTATCCAAATAAATACCGTAAAATCCGTGCTGTTACCCACCGGATTACGAAGAAAGAAATATCGGTTGCATACCGAATTAAACCGGTGGAAAAAAGTTATGGTTTTAACAGATTTGCATATGGACTGGTTTCTGAGTTTCCTGGAGGAAAATGGATACGACAGCATATGATTGACCCTTTTCTATATAGAAACAATCCCATAGAATGGAGGAATTATGAAGCGGCTTCAAATGTTGAAGAGCTTGAACCACGATCCCGAAAAAAAACGACTTACGTGCTTGAGGAGTATTTTATTCCGGTTGATAGCTTCAATAATTTTTATCCGGCTATGGCGAGAATTTTAAAAAGCAATAAAGTCAATGTGATTAATATTTCCATAAGAAATGCCAGACCCGATCCGGGATCACTTTTGGCATGGGCAAGAACAGAAGTGTTTTCTTTTGTAATGTATTACAAACAGGGAACCACAGATGACGATAAAGCCAAGGTTAAAAACTGGACCATGGAATTGATTGATTTAGTGATTGATAAAAAAGGAACCTATTATCTACCGTATCAGATACATGCAACAGCCGATCAATTTGCCAAAGCCTATCCAAATTCAACATTTTTTTTTCAGCTTAAAAAACAGCTTGACCCAACTTATAAATTCAGAAATAAACTTTGGGATGCTTACTATAAGCAATAATAAAGCCGTAAAATAAGCCTAATCAATTTTATAAAATCACCACTTGGGGCAAGGCATGAAGCGAGTGCAAGGGCGATAAGTACTTGTGCCTAAAAACGGCACAAGTAGCCTTTACGCACATCCCAACCCGACATACTTGAGCCAGGAAGGGGGCACTCGTTCTGTGTGTAATTGTCATTCTGTTTCCCCAACGCTAGCGCACGCCTGTGGCGTGTGCTAATTACGTAAAATTTACTTTGTGACATATTTAAAAGTTAAAAAATGCTAACGTACAAATAACCATGAGACCGACTGAGACACACGCGGCACGCGTGCCGCCAGCAATGAGGGATACGAGATTTACTTTGGAAACCTTTTGCTTATACTAAGTATAGTTCCTTTTGCTAATAAAATAGTAAAAGTAGCCAAGTGAAACTCATTGCCTATGTAAATCAAATCTTCTAAAACATCTTGATTTATAACTATTATTTGAACCCTGTACGACTTATTAAACTTTATCGCGTCGTCAACTATTAACTCAGATGGAGTTGCAATAGCAGCACCATTAAGTAAAAATGATAGTCTTAAGTTCTCTCTTATTGGAAACCGATAATAACTACTAGCATTTCCTGAAAAAATTAAATTTGCTACAATAACAATCTCTTTGGAATGGTCTTGTTTCTGCCGTTGTAGTTCTTCAGCCCAATCATATAAACCGCCCTTGCCATACAGTCCACCATTAAGAAATCTTTGTAAGAATTCAGCGAAGGAATTGGTTAGCACAATTTTAGAACTGTCGTTCTGTATGACGAATATACCGTAGCTATCGGGGTTATTCAAATCTATTTCTAATTCCCAGGCATCGCAGTAAATCAAGAATTGAGCAATGAATAGTTCTTCGTGATATGTAATGTCTGCAAGGTCTTCCAAAGGAACGATGTTAAAATCATCTTCATTAGAGTTAAAACCGTTGCTGAACTCATAAAACAGTCGAATGTCATCAGGTAGCTTAATATTTCGTGCCTCTTCAAATCTCGCGATCAATTCTTGGCTTGCTCCTGGGTTAAGCGTAATATCTGTTTGATCTAAATGTGTTTTAAGATAGTTTATAATATTAGAGATATCCATGTTTAAAAGCTTACGATACTGTTAAGGTAACGATTAGTATTGGCAATTCAAGAATAATCAAAGTTTAGCTGTTATACAGGCCCCCCGCTACCGCAAGTGTCCTCCCAACGCTAGCGCACGCCTGTGGCGTGTGCTAATTACGTAAAATTTTACTTTCCATTCTGTTGCTTGCCAATGCCACCAAAATTTCGTATATTGTATGGTTAGGGAGAGAAAGCTAAAAGCCCAAAGCTAAAAGTGCGCCGGGTGTTATTCTGAGCTTGTCGACGAACGGGGCGCAGAGGCCTACCCACCATGCTTCGACCAGCTCAGCATGACATCCCTTTTATAATATACCCATTAATACCCATGTGTTATTTTGAAAAAAAATACTTGATACCTGATACTAGCTACTTGATACTATTTTTAAAAACACCCATTAATACCCATGTGTTATTTTGGTTATGCTGTGGGGTTGTTCCTGCATTTTGCAATTTTGATAATATGGCATTGAAAAAGCATGAAAAAACACCCATTAATACCCATGTATCTTCAGTTTTAGTTGCGAAAATGGCAATGGGTTGCGTTTGATAAATTATATAGAATACCCATTAATACCCCAATGTGTTTTTTGAGTATCAAGTAGCTAGACTTTGAAAAACATATTTGATATAAAGTTAAACACCCATTAATACCAATGTCCGCATTTAAAAAAACATACTTGATACCTGATACTAGCTACTTGATACTATTTTAGAATACACCACTTGGCGCAAGTATGTAGAGAGGGAAAGGACACAAGTAGCCTTTAGGCACATCCCAACACACTTGAGCCCGGAAGGGTGCTAACCACTTTATTCCTGTTTCCCGCGCCACCAATGGTCTTGAATAATTTGTAATATATCCTTTTAACCTATTTAAATCGTTTCTATCAAAGAAGCGTCTCTATATCTGCCACCATTTTTTGAAATTCTATGGTTTTTTTAATTTCGGGTTTCCAGCACAAATCTTTTTCTATTAAATCTATAGTATGGGTTATAGTTGCACCCTCTTTGCCAGCCTCACGACCCAATATATAGGCACAATCACTTATGGCTAAAGTGTTTAACAGATCGTGGGATACGATGATTAAAGTCTTCAGTTCATCGGATAGGGAGACTTTAATCAAAACATCTATTACTTGTTTAATAGATACTGCATCCAGACCGCTGAATGGTTCATCAAGCAATAAAAAATTACTGCCATTAATTAACTGCTGGATGATGCTTACTCTTTGTCTTTGGCCGCCGCTTAATTGCATAGGGTATTGATCAAGATGGTCTTTTAATCCAAAATCGTTTACATACTGGTCTATTGCATCTTTTCTATCAGCGGGCTTTATAGCTTTGTTTTTAGCAACAGCCATTTCCAGTATTTTACGAATTTTTCGCCATTCAAACAAATAGTAATCCTGGGGTACCACGCCCATATCACCAGGATGCACAAGGTGCTGGCTGGGGTTTACTAATACCTGCCCGCTTGTTGGCTGGTTTAACCCTGCCAGTATTTTAAATAATTGTGTTTTACCAATTCCACTTCGTCCAATAAGCGAAATTACCTGGCCCTGCAACATGTTAGGGCGCACAATATCTTTAATTTCAAAATTAATATCGCGAAGGATTTTTTTGCCATTATATTCCAAATTAACATCAATAGCTTTTAGCAGTATGCTCTTTTTCGAGAAAATTTCCATAATAGTTGTGTTAGATGGTAAAGCTAATAATCACTCTTTGCGGTAATTTGGGTATATGGAAATAGTTCCTTTCTCATCTGGGCCAACAATTGGTCAATCAGAATTCCTATTAATAAAATCACTATTTGAAGGGCAAGTACATTTGGAAGGTCATTATATTTATTGTAACGGTACAAAAGAGCCCCAATGCCGCCGCCACTTAAGGCCGAACTCTCTACAGTTACAATCATCATCCAGGCTATGGCAAAATTTTGCCGGATCACTTCAATGGTCTGATCAAGCCTTCCTACAATAATTATTTCATATAATGTTTCCCATTTATTAAAGCCTAAGGTGCGGCACGAATTATACTCATCCCCGCTTATACAGGCAATAATGCCGACAATAGACGTTACAAAAAAAGGAACAATGCCAAAAATGAGTAACGAAAGTTTTAGCTGGTCAGCATCCTTTGTCAATAAAATAAATATAAAGTATAAGCCTGTTATAGTTAAATAACGGCATTTAACTATAAATTTTGCTATTGGTGCAAAAAACGGAATAACAGATAAGTAACCTATAATAAGTGCGATGATTATAGAAAAAAACATCGCCTCGAAAGTGAGGCCCAAGCTTTTAAACAAATGCTCAATAAAATCGTGCGTTTGGATGATATTAAAAAAACTACTTAGTACCACAAGTGGTTTCGGAATTAGGCCCGATGATGTGGTAACATGCCAAAACAATCCAAAAATAAGCAATAGGCCAATGGCAAGGCTATAAAAGATAAACTTTGAAGATTTGCCAAAAGGCTGAAAAATTTCTTTATATGAATCCATATGCTATTATGAAAAACCGGAGACAGATTTGTTAAAAATCCATTTCCGGCAATATGATATTATTTACCTAAAACAATTTCGACGCGCCTGTTTTTTGCCCTGCCAGCTGCCGTGCCATTATCAGCAACTGGCTTTAAAGAACCATAGCCTTTTGTTTCAACCTGAGCTTCGCTTATCCCTTTTTGGATCAGGTAGTTTTTAACAGCGATTGCCCGTCTTTCACTAAGTGGGGTATTGATATTGTCAGATCCTGCGTTATCAGTATATCCAAATATACCAAGTTTAAGGCCTTCGGCAATTACAGCGCTGCTGTATATTTCATCCAGTAATTTATATGATGACGGCCTGATGATATCACTGCCTGACTCAAACTCAATGCTGTATGATTTTTTAGATACTTCAGATGTTATTTTTTTTACATAATCTACTTTTAAAGCTTCACCGGTTAAAAGCTCCGGATGATTGCTGATCACAGAATTTATAAATGATTTATCCATTAGCTTATTATAGGGTGTATATCCTTTTAATCTATCGGGATATAGTTTTGACAATATTCCACCAAAAGTTTCATAAGTAACCTTATACCTGTCTTTACGATCGGTACCTAAGCCAACTGCATTTGCTGCATCAGCCAGGTTAAAGGCCATTGAGCCCCCAAGTAGTACCGGGTTTCCAGACATGTCTTTTTCCTCTGTCCCGTTATAATATTTTAACCAGTAATCGGCAGATTTATCTTTATCGCCATAAACATCGGCTGATACTTTGGCTGCAAATGTCTTCGCAGAATTAAAGGAACGCACTTGGTCGCCAGCCTGGCCTAAAGCCATAATAATAGATTCAACCTCGGTACGGTGATCATAAGCCCATTTTTTAAGAACAACTGTTACGGCAGGCATTTGCGATGAATATTCTTTAGTAGAAGCAATACGAACCAATCCACCCTTTTGCATGGCTACGTTTACATCGCCGGGCGTCCAGGTAGTGGTTGCATTAACCCCAATAGTAGTGTCTTTGCCGGTAGTTTTACCATTGTTTATAAGTTGTCGTTTTTCTTTATACCCTGTAATGTATTTGTTTGCTGCATCTAAAAAGTCGTTGGCGGGTATTAAGTTCAGCGCATTTGGATCGTAAATTTTGCTGTTAACATTTACCGGGATACCGTTATTACTTGCCCAGTTAAAAACAATATTAGCATCGCCATCCAATTCAACTGCCGAAAATGTGCCGCCCAATGCGCTTTGAGGGTTTTGTTTCCACGAAGCCGGCCCCATAAACTGATCTTCGCCATTACTACGGCCCATGTGGTAAATGATGATGGGAGTATAATCAGGCCCAAGTTTTTCAAGTTCTTTAAGTGAAATTGAAAAACCTGGCATACCATCGCCCATAAACGTCATGAACATTGGGGTAGTTGAAGGATTGTCCTTATAATCTTTAGCGGCTTTGATAAAATCGGCAACAGTTTTATTGCAATCATCCTGTCTTAGGATGTCAATATCCACATTGGCTTTATCAAATAGTGAACCCGCTGTAGTTCTTGCCCCTCCATTAGCATACATCAGGGCAAACTGTGCGTTCCATGCCATTATTTTCCAGGTTATTTTTTGCACATCGCGCATGGCAGGTTTGTCTGATGCCGGTAAGGCCAACATAGTAGCATTGCCTTTTAATGAAGCTTCGGGTGCATCAGAGAGCACCACTTTGTCTAATGTTTGTGTACCTGCAACATTCTTGGGTGCATCCAAATAGAATTTTTTTGCTCCAAAAAATATTATCGCGCCTAATAGTATCAATAATACCCACTTAGCTCCTGGCTTTATTCCTGTTATTTTCATTGTTTAATTGTGATAAAGTATAATTTATAATCTAAATTTTAAAGGCCGTATTTTGCTGGGCCTTTTAAATCTTTGAAAGATTGTGTATCAATCTCTTCAATTCTGTTACCTGACTGAAGGTTCATTTGTTCAACCCGTTTTTTTGCTAAAGAAATTTTAGCAGCATTTTCCAGATTTTCGGCTTTGCTTAACTGTCTTACAACATCAATTGAACTGCGCATCTCACCTATGCTTAAAGCTATTTTTTCTTTCACCTTGGCTTTGGCTACTTCGGCATCGTTGTTTAAACTAACATCGCCAATAAAGGCTTTACGGGCCGAGCTAAGTGCGCCTGCACCGAGGTTAGCAGAGTAAAATAAATCTTTATTAGCTTCAAGATCCAATTTAGCATTCTGTATTTTACGGCCGGCAATTTTATAAGCATCATCAATAAATGATGTCAATGCATTAAGGTCCTTTACAATAGGCTCAATGGTTTCAACATACGTTTCGGCCCTACTCCACTCATTTTGTGAATCTTCAACAGCCTCATCATCATTGTTTTTTTGTGCGATAGCGATTTTTTCGGTGGCAAGCTGCATAGTAGTTTTGTTTTTAAGCACTTTGCTGTTCAGTTCCGAATATTTACCTTTTATTTTTTTATTATCATCAAACATGTGCTGCATATCGGTTTCGGCCTGTTCAATTTGCTTTTCCTGCAGAATAAACTCATCAAACTCTATTACCCAGCCCAGAGCCATTTTTGCAAGAGCATCATTTAAATAACCAAGGCGTCGCCAAAAATTTTTATTGGTTAAAATGCCGATTAAAATTACCAGAATAATAATGCCAAGGCCAAGACTTATGGCATTCCAAACTACGGTTTTGAGCCAGGGAAGTACATAAGTAAGGGCGAAATAGGCTATGCCGCCTAACAAAGCTGCGGCAGTAATTACCGTTCCTGCTTTTCGTAAATCAAATGGGTTTTTACTGCCTAATTCAATAAGGTCGCTTTTAGATACGACTAAATCTTGTTGTGCCATTAAGTAAATAGATTTTTATAAGGTTTTATTTAATGTAAAGCTTAATTTTTTGAAGCCCTGTTTGTATTTTTTTGGTAAGCCCTTCTGACTCTTGATAATAAGCCAAGCGTTCAGACGAAAGTCTGTTTTCTTCCTCTTTAGCCAGTTTATTTAAGTCAATAATTTCTTGGTTTAATTTAGCAATCTGTTCCTGTAAATCAATTATTTTTCCAGCCTTAATATCGATTTGATTTTTTCTGTCCGCAACTTTTGTGCGTAAGGCAATCTGTAACGACTGCTCGAACTCATTAACATCATTTTGAATCAGGTTAAGATAGGTTTCTGCGGAGGTGATCAACTTTTCTTTAGTTACCAGCCCTGCAAAACCTGCATAAACCGCCGGATATTTTACTTCATCGGCAATAACACTCCCCATTGCTTCGGACATGTTATTGAACTCGTAAAAATCAGGACCCTGTAAATTGCTGGTATCATAAAGTTTTTTGAAGTAAGCCTGAAACTTTTTGATACTACCATCATCGGGTATGGTAATATCTGATGAATCATTGCCCGGATATGAATCTGTTGGATTTTTTGGAGTATCTTTTATTACCTCTTTAGCAGTTTTTTTATCATCGGCATCATTATCTTCTACCGTAAAAAATAAACCGGCCGCTTTTTTTATTAAGTCTGACATTGTTTAAGTAAATATAAATCAAATGTAAATTTATTTATTTCTTATTCTTTAAATATTAGATTATAAAACAGGCATTGTTTTTTAATGTCTGTTTTTATTATTTGTCTAAGATAATAAATTATGAGAAAACAAAAAATGAGGGGTGATTAAATTCGGATATCACCTTAACAGGCCAAACACATCAAAAATCATTCGGTGAGTAGTACAATTCCCAAAATCTACTCACCGAATCACGCGCTTTTTTGACGGGAAATGGTGTATTAATAGGGTTTGAACTAAAATACAAAAGCCTGCAATCGTTTGATTTAAAGGCTTTTGATATGTTTTATGACGTACAAAGCGGAGAGAGAGGGATTCGAACCCTCGGTACCGTTTCCAGTACGACAGTTTAGCAAACTGTTCCTTTCGGCCACTCAGGCATCTCTCCGAAATAATTCGGTGTTTTTTGGGATTGCAAATATAGCAATTCAGGCATCCCGTCAAAAAAAAAATTTAGCTATTCTGATAATCTATTCTAACATGATATATACTCATCAACATTTTTTTGAAAATCAATTTGATGGTTTCTAAATCTTTTAGGGTAATATCACTATCTTTCAACTGTTCCTGATCCAGTTTGTATTCTACAATCCTGTCAACAAGCGCGTCAATAGAATGCGCATTAGGCTCGTGTAATGAACGCGAGGCGGCTTCAACAGAATCGGCCAGCATCAATACCCCCGTTTCTTTAGAGAAAGGGATTGGGCCCGGATAACGGAAAGTATTCTCGTCAACAAGTTTTTCCGGAAAGTTTTTTAAGTGTGATTGGTAAAAATAATCTACGCGGGTATTACCATGATGAGTACGAATAAAATCAATTACAATTTCGGGCAGGTTTTCGCGCCGCGCCATTTCTACACCTTTACTTACATGCCGTATAATAACCTGGGCACTTTCTGCATACGGCAATTTATCATGAGGGTTAAATCCACTTTGGTTCTCAATAAAGTATAAGGGGTTTTCCATTTTACCAATATCATGATACAATGCCCCGGCTCTAACTAAAAGGGCATTGCCGCCGATATTGTATATGGCACTTTCGGCAAGGTTAGCAACCTGTAATGAGTGTTGAAATGTGCCCGGTGCTGTAAAAGCGAGCTTGCGGAGCAAAGGCGCGTTGGTATTGGTAAGTTCTATCAAAGTAATATCCGAGGTTAAACCGAATAATTTTTCAAAGGCGTATATTAGCGGGTAAGCCAATAGTGTTAACATAACGCTCACTACAAAGGGCACAAATTCCATCCAATCAATACTGGCAAGGGTGCCTTCGCGCATAAAAGAAATGCCTAAAAATGCCACCAGGTAATTTGCTACAATAATTAAAGCCGAAATCAAAAACTGTTCGCGGCGTATCAGATTTTTTATACTGTAGATGGATACCATACCTGCAGTTATTTCATAAAATGCAAACTCAAAACTATTGGGTAAGAAAAAGCCTGCTATTAACACTACCAATAAATGGATATTAAGCGCGAGCCTTGTATCAAACAATATGCGGATAATGATTGGAACTATACAGTAGGGTATATAGTATAAATTGGGTAATTGAACCCTAATTGCCCATGATAATGTTGCAAGCATGGCAGTTACCACAAGTAATATTAAACCCACCATGCGGTTGTCATCATAAATATCTTTCCTAAAAAGGTAGAGAAATACCATAAGCAGGCAAATAACTATGGAAACCAATAATAGTTGGCCTAAAAGAACCAGGTGCGGGTTGCCGTTAACTTTAACATTATCTTCAAAAGCTAATTTAAACGATTCAAGTTTTTGATAAATATCCTGATTAATAACTGAGCCCTTCGCTACAATTAGCTCTCCCTTTTGAACCATTCCTCGTGTTAACGAAAGCCCATTTACAACTTCGCTTTCAAGCCGTGTGGTTAACTTATCATCATAACTTAAATTATACTGTAATCTGTTTTGTACTATGCTTATTAAAAAACTTTTATTCAAATTTTTGTATTGCGACAGAGCTTGATCAATATAACTTAAAGCTGTTTCGCGCGTGTATAACTGGGCGGTATTGGTTTCATTGGCTATGTTGTTCTGCAAAATAGTGATGCGGTAGTTTTCTGAGCCGTATTGGTACTTTTTGTTTAAAGCTAATACGCCTCGGCTATATACTTCTTTAAGTAAGTTATAACCTACGGCCTCATACTTCGATTTTAAATGCTCGCTTAAACCAGCATTGCGCCATTTAATTTCAAAATCATTTTTATAGCCATCCAAATTTTGTTGTTCAATATCAGCGTCAAGCTGGTATATGGGGGTAATGCTCCTTATTGCAGCCTCACGGTCAGCCTGCAACTCCTGGTCGGTTTTTAATATGGCAAAAATATAAGGCGATGTAAGATCCTTTTGGTTCCATATTTTACCTTTTTCGTACTCATACCTAAATTTTGCCTGCTTGGGTAAAACAATAACTATGAAGCCAATACTAAACAACATCATAAAAATTTTGATGTTGCGCGCGTATTTACGAATTAAAGCCTTTTGCCTGGAAGTGCTGAGTGTTGCCATCTTTTAAATAACCTATCAAAATTATGATAAGTTTTTTGTTTTATTGGATTTGTTAGCCCTATTATTATTTTGACTATAACACGTTGCTTAACATTAATACGTTATAAGCGTACAAATGATAAATTTGTATATTAATTATAAGCTAATTTTTAATGGAGGAAGTATATATAGTAGCTGCCAGCCGCACTCCCATAGGTAGTTTTGGTGGTAGTTTGTTGTCGTTAACAGCTACCCAATTAGGTGCCGTGGTTATTAGGTCTGTTGTAGAAAGTGCCGGGCTTAAACCAGATCATGTTCAGGAAATTTATATGGGTAATGTTTTGTCGGCCAATTTGGGTCAGGCACCGGCAACTCAGGCAGCCATATTTGCGGGCTTGCCGCCTATGCCTGCAACCACTATTAATAAAGTTTGCGCATCGGGTACCAAAGCCATAATGCTTGCTGCACAGGGCATTGTTTTAGGGCTTAACGACGTGGTTATTGCCGGGGGGATGGAGAGTATGAGCAACGTACCGTATTATTTAGATAAGGCGCGTAATGGTTATCGGCTGGGTCATGGTCAAATTACCGACGGATTAATTAAGGATGGCTTATGGGATATTTATAATGATTATCATATGGGTGCCGCAGCCGAGCTTTGTGCCGTTGAATGTAAAATAAGCAGAAATGAGCAGGATGCTTATGCGATAAAATCGTACAAGCGGGCGCAATTGGCTCAAAAAGAAGGCAGGTTTAACAAGGAGATAACTCCCGTTGCCATCAAAAATAAAAAAGGGGAACTCACTTATATTAGTGCTGACGAGGAACCCAACTCTGTTAATTTTGATAAAATACCTGCTTTAAAACCTGTATTTAAAAAAGATGGCACCATTACAGCCGCTAATGCTTCTACCTTAAACGATGGCGCCGCGGCTTTAATTTTAATGAGCAAAAAACGGGCAACAAAGCTTGGCATTAAGCCCCTCGCCAGGATTGTTGCTTACGCTGATGCACAGCAAACACCCGAATGGTTTACAACAGCTCCAGCAAAGGCTATTCCACTAGCTTTGTATAGGGCCGGACTAACAATTAATGATATTGATTGTTATGAAATTAATGAAGCTTTCTCGGTAGTAGCCATAGCAAATAATACCATATTGAAGCTTGATCCCCGGAAGGTGAATATTAATGGAGGCGCGGTTGCTTTAGGGCATCCATTGGGAGCATCGGGCGCGCGCATTGTGGTTACTTTGTTAAATGTTTTACAGCAAACCCGGGGCAGGTATGGTGTAGCGGCAATATGTAATGGTGGCGGTGGTGCAAGTGCCATAGTGATAGAAAATTTATAGTGGATTTATGTTAATGAGAAAGGTACTTTTGATGTTATTGTTAATAGGTATGGCTCCTTTTGCAGCAGTTGCACAACATACTGATAATGCGGGTTTAAAACAGTTGAAGTTTTATGAAGATAGCCTTAAAAAGCTTGCCCGTATATTGGTGGATAATGATAATGCATTAGAGCGTAAAAATGCCAATTACACATTTATAAAAACACTGGTAGGCGTACTTAAAACGCCAGATTCTTTCCATTACCCTTTTGATTCGCTTAAAAATATCAGTATAGTAAATGCTCCGGATAACAAGTTTAGGATTTTGGCCTGGCATATTATGAATGATGACGGCAGCTACCGGTTTTACGGGGCAGTACAGATGAATACTGTAAACTTGCAACTTTTTCCGCTGGAAGATTATTCTCCCCTATTAAAAAACGCCGAAGACTCGGTAACTGATAACCGCAAATGGTACGGTGCCCAATACTATAAAATAATAGAAGTAACCGCTGCAACTCCGTATTATGTATTGCTAGGCTGGAAGGGCAACACCATTCGATCAACTAAAAAGGTGATAGACGCGCTGTCATTTAAAAACGGTAAGCCCCAATTTGGGCTGCCGGTGTTTGACGGTAACAACAAAACCCGAAGCCGCGTAATTTTTGAATATACAAGGCAAGCCTCTATGGTATTAAGGTACACGCATCAACAGCACTTGATTGTATTTGATCATTTATCGCCGCCCGAACCTAAACTGAAAGGGAAGCCTGAAACTTATGGGCCGGATATGACCTACAGTGGTTACCGCTTAAAAGCCGGACGATGGATATATACCGACAATCTGGATATGAGAAACGTACCAGATGCATCGGACGAAAAATATATTGACCCTAAACAACAGGCCCTGCTTGACAGGGATGCTGCTATAAAAAACAAAAGCCATTGAAAAATTATCCATTTAGTATGCGAAATTAATATTATTGGTATTAACTGAATTGTTTTGGCTATTTTCAGGGTTGATTTAAATTACTGCTAACATCAAAAAATTATAGACCTACTATGGACGATATATCATCAATACAAGCTGCCCCAACACCACGCTATCCGCGGAGTATACCTTTCATTATTGGCAATGAAGCGGCAGAACGTTTCAGCTTTTATGGAATGCGATCTATACTGGCCACTTTTTTGGTGATGCAGTTTTTTAATCCCCATCATATTGCTGCGCTCCAAACTGTTGCAGAGGCCAGATCTAACGAGGCCACACATTTTTTTGTGACCCTGGCCTATGCCCTGCCGTTTGTTGGCGGGTTAGTGGCCGATTGGTTCACCGGGAAATACAAGATCATTTTGTATATATCAATGGTGTACTGTCTGGGTCATTTATTTCTATCCATGTTTGATACAGACCTAAGTTGGTTCCGTTATGGGTTAATTTTGATCGCCATCGGCGCGGGTGGTATCAAATCGTGCGTATCAGCCAATGTTGGGGATCAGTTCGATAAAACAAACGATTCCCTTTTATCAAAGGTTTATGGCTGGTTCTATTTTAGCATCAACGCCGGGTCAGTGATAGCTACCATACTAATACCCTGGTTATATGCTAATTATGGTGCTAAATGGGCATTTGGTATTCCAGGTATTTTGATGGCTCTTGCCACGGTGATATTCTTTTCGGGCCGCAAAAAATATGTAAGAGTGCCTCCAAAAGGTGTCAACAGAAACAATTTTGTATTCATATCTCTTTATGCATTGTTCAATATCAGCAAAAAGCAAAAGGGCCAGTCGCTTTTAGACGTTGCGAAGGGACCGTATAACCCCGAAAAGGTAGAAGGTATTAAAGCGGTGTACAGGGTAATGGCAGTATTTGCTTTCGCTCCTATTTTTTGGGCCATGTGGGATCAAAATTTATCCGAATGGGTGTTACAAGCCGAAAAACTTGACAGGCACATCAGCTTAGGTTTTATTGACTTTACCGTTCTGGCTGGACAGGTTCAAACCGTAAACCCTGTGTTTCTATTATTGTTCATTCCCATATTCACTTATTTTATATATCCATTTTTTGATAAAATAGGTCTAAAACCCACCCCATTGCGCCGTATAGGTGTGGGGTTGGCATTAACCGGCCTATCATTTGTTATTATAGCACTTATACAAACAAAGGTTGATGCCGGGCAACACCCGTCGGTATGGTGGCAAATATTTGCTTATGTTATCCTATCAGCGGCAGAGGTATTGGTATCCATTACCGGGCTGGAATATGCGTACACCCAAGCCCCAATATCAATGAAAAGCACCATGTCGGCCATTTGGTTGTTAACTGTTGCGGTAGGCAATTATTTTGTTGCTTATGTTAATAACAGCATCTCAAATGGTGGCTTTTTCTCAAAGTATACAGGCGCTAATTATTATTGGTTATTTGTGGGGATAATTACCGTCGTTACGGTAATCTACTTATTTGTCTCGCCACGTTTAAAAGAGCGTAATTATATTAGCGACCCAGATATTGATAACGAGGCCGCCCAATTATCAACCAACGCGTAAAGGCTTTACGGTGTTGGTTTTTAACTATTGATCTTTACTTGCGATACTCTATCATAGTCGGGCAGAAAAGTATCTTCGCTGCTAATGCTCATGTCTATTTCGAAACGCATGGGATGCGGCGTTTCCAGCAAACTCCCTTTAGGGATATAAGGGAACAAATCGGTATAAGTTTGTACCAGGCTATGGCTTACCCGCCTGTAAATAAACGATCGGTGCAGGTCGTCGGGGTGCTTTAACCCGGCCGCTCCTATCATATGTAAGGCACTGGCAATCGTCTCTTTATGAAAATTGGCTACACGCACTTTTTTATCATTAACCACAAGCCCGCGCATTAAGCTTTTATCCTGGGTGGCAACACCTGTAGGGCAGGTGTTTTTATTGCATTCTAGGGCTTGTATACAACCCAGCGCAAACATCATTCCACGAGCACTGTTGCACATATCCGCACCCAGGGCAAAGTTCTTAACCAGGTCAAACCCGGTAGCTACTTTACCCGATGCAATTATTTTGATATGCTTTTTAAGGTCAAATCCCGTTAAGGCATCATAAACAAAAGCCAACGCTTCGCGCAGCGGCATACCTACCGAATTGGCAAACTCCAGCGGAGCCGCGCCGGTGCCACCCTCGCCACCATCAACGGTAATAAAATCCACATAAGTACCTGTTTTAACCATAGCCTTGCAAATGGCCAGAAATTCACTTTTATGGCCCACGCAAAGTTTAAATCCAATAGGCTTACCGCCAGATAAATGGCGCAGCTTTTGTACAAATTCAATTAGCTGTATTGGTGTAGAGAACGCGGTATGACCCGGAGGCGATATCACATCCTCGCCTTCTTGTACCAGCCTTATTCGGGCAATCTCGGGTGTAACTTTAGCTGCCGGTAATATGCCGCCATGCCCGGGCTTAGCACCCTGCGACAGTTTAATCTCAATCATTTTTACTTGCGGTAGTACAGCGCGCTCCGCAAAGGCCTCATAATCAATCGTGCCATCATGATGGCGGCAACTAAAGTAACCGGTACCTATCTGCCAAATAATATCGCCACCCGGCTGTAAATGATAATCGCTTAAGCCACCCTCGCCGGTATTGTGGGCAAAGTTGCCAATTTTAGCGCCCCCGTTTAATGCCAGTATAGCATTCTGACTCATAGAGCCGAAACTCATGGCCGATATATTGAATACACTTGCCATATAAGGCTGCATACACTGCGGGCCGCCAACCTTAACACGCGGATCACTGCCGAGCTGGGTATGATCTAAAGCGGCTATACTATGGTTAAGCCATTCGTAACCACTTTCATAAACATCTAATTCGGTCCCGAACGGGCGGGTATCGTCAACCTTTTTAGCACGTTGATATATCACACTTCGGTTGAGGCGGTTAAACGGTGTACCATCGGTATCGCTTTCTATAAAATACTGGTAAATTTTAGGCCTAAGCTCTTCCATCACAAACCGCAAATGCCCAAATACCGGGAAATTACGTACAATGCTATGCTTGGCCTGAAAAATATCCCTGACGCCCAGTATCAACACAGGGCCAATAAATACAAACGCCCACGCTGCCGGATTCCAGATCCATGTCCAAATGCCCAGCATAAATAAAATACCAATAGCCGAAATGATAAAAAGTTTTCTCATAAAAAAAGAAGGATGGTAACTACAATAATAACTATTTTAAAGTTTGTATCAAGTAGCTGGTATCAAGTAGTTAGTATCAAGTATCAAGCCGGATGGACATGGGTATTAATGGGTGTTTTTAAAATAGTATCAAGTAGCTAGTATCAGGCATCAAGTTTTTTTTTAAAACAGACATGGGTATTTGTCGGTGTTTTCGGTTAGTATCAAATATATTTTTCAAAGTCTAACTACTTGATACCAGCTACTTGATACTAAAATAACACATGGGTATTCTATATAATTTATCAAACGCCAGCCATTGCCATTTTGGCAACTGAAAATTAAGATACATGAGTATTTTTGGGTGTTTTTTCATCCGTAAATAATTTAGTCGACTAATCAGTCAACGGTTAATATTCTATTAAATAAAGACACAGCCAAGAGTTTGTAAAATTTCATCCCCGAGCTCTAAGCTCAACCCTGTGTGCTTAGCTGTGTAACACCTGT
>JANXTT010000084.1 GCA_025352225.1 Mucilaginibacter sp.
TTAAAAGTTGCTATCATCGAAAAAGAATCATTAGGTGGCATTTGTTTAAATTGGGGCTGTATACCAACAAAAGCACTTTTAAAAAGTGCTCAGGTATTTGAATATATCAATCATGCTGCCGAATACGGCATCAATGTATCAGGCGGTTCAGTTGATTTTGAATCGGTAATAAAAAGGAGCCGCGGCGTGGCTGATGGCATGAGCAAGGGTGTTCAATTCCTGATGAAGAAGAACAAGATCGATGTGATTATGGGATTTGGTAAATTGAAAGCAAAAGGCGTTGTTGAAGTAAAAGGCGCTGACGGCGCAACTCAAGAGCATACCGCTAAAAATATTATTATTGCCACAGGCGGCCGCTCCAGAGAACTCCCCAACCTTAAACAGGACAATAAGAAGGTTATAGGGTATCGCCAGGCTATGGTTTTGCCTAAAAAACCTACTTCAATGGTGGTTGTAGGCTCGGGTGCCATTGGCATTGAGTTTGCCTATTTTTACAATACTATTGGCACAAAAGTTACCGTTGTTGAATTTTTAGATAACGTAGTTCCGTTAGAGGATGAGGATATTTCAAAACAACTGGCCCGCAGTTTAAAAAAACAGGGTATCAATATCATGACGAGCTCAACCGTTGAATCGGTTGATACATCAGGCGAAGGCTGTAAGGTTAACGTTAAAACAGCTAATGGGATGGAAGTACTGGAGTGCGATATTGTTTTATCCGCTGTAGGTATATCAACCAATATAGAAGGGATAGGCCTTGAAGAGGTTGGTGTAAAAACCGACAAAGGGAAAGTTTTGGTGGACGATTTCTACAAAACAAATATTGATGGTGTTTATGCCATTGGCGACATTGTGAAGGGCCAGGCATTGGCACACGTAGCATCTGCCGAAGGTATTATTTGCGTTGAAAAAATTGCGGGCCATAACCCTGAGCCTTTAAATTACAACAATATACCGGGTTGTACTTATTGCTCGCCAGAGGTTGCCTCTGTAGGCTATACTGAAAAGGCCGCTAAAGAAGCGGGTTATGAAATTAAAGTTGGTAAATTTCCGTTCTCCGCATCGGGTAAGGCTAGTGCCGCCGGAGCCAAGGATGGCTTTGTTAAAGTAATATTTGATGCTAAATACGGCGAGTTTTTAGGCGCGCATATGATAGGTATGAACGTTACCGAGATGATTGCCGAAGTAGTAACAGCACGCAAATTAGAAGCCACGGGGCACGAAATTATTAAATCTGTACATCCGCACCCTACAATGAGCGAGGCTGTTATGGAAGCTGCCGCCGACGCATATGGCGAAGTGATACACTTGTAATGATAAAGCAATAACCGCTGGTTCATAAAAGTTAAATCAAACCTTTTGGACCAGCGATTATGATATCATTACTTATCACCAAATAATCTAGTATGAACCTTTATACCATAGATACCGGCTTATTTAAATTAGATGGCGGTGCTATGTTTGGCGTAGTGCCAAAATCCATATGGCAAAAAACAAATCCGGCCGACGATAAAAATCTGTGCACCTGGGCCCTACGCTGCCTGCTGGTTGAAGATGAAGGCCGACTTATTTTAATTGACAATGGCATAGGTAATAAACAGGACGAAAAATTTCTTAGTCATTATTACTTGCATGGTACTGATACTTTAGAGCCTTCGTTGGCTAAATATGGTTTTAAGCGGGACGATATTACAGATGTGTTTTTAACGCACCTGCATTTTGACCATTGCGGTGGTTCCATAATACACGATGGGGATAAGCTGGTACCCGCCTTTAAAAATGCCATATATTGGAGCAACGAAAAACACTGGAACTGGGCCGTTTACCCTAACGACCGCGAGAAAGCTTCGTTTTTAAGGGAAAACATATTACCTATACAAGAGAGCGGCAAGCTCAAATTTATTGAGGATATTGATGGTGTTCAGTTTAGTAAAAACATGCGCGTTAGGTTTGTGGGCGGGCATACAGAAGCCATGATGCTGCCGCAGATATACTATAAAAACAAAACCATTATTTACATGGCCGATCTGCTGCCATCTGTTGGGCACATCCCCATACCCTATGTAATGGCCTATGATATGTTCCCACTAAAAACCATGGGCGAAAAGAAAGCTTTTTTAGCCGAAGCTGTTGAAAAAGAGTATATCCTGTTTTTTGAACACGACCCTGTTAATGAATGCTGTACACTGCAAATTACAGACAAGGGTATTAGAGTAAAGGAAACGTTTAGGCTGAATGAAATTTAACAAAATCAGGCAACCCCTCATTTAAATTCAGAACAAACAACTACCCTCTTACTATGCTATATATTTGCTAAAAGCCAATAATTTTGCTTATCTTTAAAAGAAACGTGGTTGATATACTGAGTATAAAGTGTCAAGTATCAGGCAGCAAGACTTACAAATATTTAATTACTGGTGACTTGTTAGAAACCTAAAAACACCCAAAAATACCCGCATTTTTGAGTATCAAGTAGATAGTATTAAGTAGCTAGACTTTTGAAAACACTCTTCATACTAACTAAAAAACACCCATTAATACCCATGTGTTATTATTAAAAAAATACTTGATACTTGATACTATTTTAAAAACACCCACTTTTATCCATGTTCCCTCTTAAAAAAATACTTGATACTTGATACTAATTACTTTATACTAACTAAAAACACCCATTTTTACCCATGTCCCCCATTTTTAAATTAACAACTATACAAACAACATGAAATCAATTTGCGTATTCTGCGGAGCTAATTATAATGGTGACTCCAATGTGAAACAGGTTATTGAACAGCTTGCTGAGGTAATGGTTAGCCGTAATATAAGTTTGATTTTTGGCGGTGGCAAAGTAGGCATAATGGGTTTAATAGCCGATGCCATACTACAACGAGGTGGCAAGGCCATAGGTGTAATGCCAGGTTTTTTAATGGAAAAGGAGGTTGGCCATCCCGGTTTAACCGAAATGCATATAGTTGAAAACATGCATCAGCGCAAGCAGTTAATGAACAACCTTTGCGACGGTATTTTAACACTCCCCGGAGGCTTTGGAACCCTGGAAGAATTTTTTGAAGTTTTAACATGGTTACAACTTGGCCTGCACAACAAGCCCATTGGCTTATTAAATATAAATGGTTTTTATGATCATTTGCTGCTACAGATGGATGTAATGGTAGCCCAGCGGTTTTTAAAACCAACTAATCGGAAACTTGTATTAACATCGGCTAACCCGGTAGTTCTGATAGATATGATGGCATCATTTTTACCTAAACCTGATGAGGTTTGGTTTAAGGACGGGGATTGAGATTAATGCAAACCCAATAAAAGCCTTAATACATTAATAATCAAGTAATTTATTCGTGATAATTTTTTCATGATTGGTTATTTTATGCTAAACTATAAGGCTTGTATGAAATGAGAATGAAGCGCTGCCATTTTTTACGTATAATGTGATTGGATATTTGCTTATCAGGATTATATTTACAAACTATAAACCGATAGTACTCAAAAAGCCAAAATGAGCCTTACCAAAAAATTCCTGAAATCCTTTTTAATAATTTCGATAACAAGCATTGCGGCGCATGCGCAAATGCCGGCAAATAATAATTTAGCATTGTGGTATGAGCACCCTGCTAAGTTGGTTGGGAAACCTCCGGGGGGCACCGCCATGAACGAGACATTAGCGATAGGCAACGGCCGCATTGGTAGTTTAATATTTGGCGAAACGGCCAGAGAGCGTTTAGTGCTTAACGACATTAGTTTATGGACAGGCGACGAAGGCACAGAGGGTTCGTACCAAACTTTGGCAAACGCGTACATTAATTTGCCCGGGCATGATTCTGTAACTAACTATCAGCGCGATCTGGATATCAGTAAAGCAATAGCGCATGTTAGCTATAATGCTAATGGCGTAAAATATTTACGCGAGTATTTTGCAAGTAACCCGGCGCAGGTTATTGTTGTTTACCTTACCGCGAATAAACCCGGCAGCTATACTGGCAGTATTGAGCTTAATGACATGCACGATGCTATTACAGGGAGCAAAACAAACCAACTGATGGCGGCAGGCACTTTAAACAATGGCCTGAAATATGAGAGCCGTATAATGGTGATTAATGATGGGGGTTCTATTAAAACGGAGGATTCAAAAATATCATTTAATGGTTGTAACAGCGTAATGCTCATTATCGCGGCAGGTACAAATTATATATTTGATTATTCTAAAAAGTTCATGGGCGAATCACCACATGGCCGTATTGACCAGCAGGTTGCTAAGGCCGCTGCTAAAACCTATGCGGCGCTAAAGGACGAACATATAAAAAACTTTCAATCGCTTTTTAACCGGGTTAGTCTAAATCTCGGAAAATCATCAGCCACACAGATAGCTAAACCGACTGACATGCGTAAAGTTGACGCCGCTGTAATTGCCGACCCAGAACTGGAAGCCCTAATGTTTCAATATGGCCGTTATTTGCTAATTTCATGCTCGCGCCCGGGTAGTTTACCGGCAAATTTACAGGGTTTATGGAACGATACCAACAAGGCTGCCTGGGGTAGCGATTATCATGATAACATTAATATAGAAATGAACTATTGGCCCGCCGAGGCCACTAATATGGCCGAGTGTACACAGCCATTTTTTGATTTGATACAAAGCCAGTTAATACCCTGGCGCAAGGGCACTACGGCTGCTAAAGAAATCAATACGCCATTGGGCGAAGCCACAAAACGGGGGTTTGCTTTACGTACATCGCATAATATTTATGGCCATAGTGATTGGCATTGGGATAAAACAGCCAATGCCTGGTACTGCCAGCACTTATGGGAGCATTATGCTTTTGGCATGGATAAACAATACCTTAAAACCATTGCCTATCCTATAATGAAAGAGACCTGCCAGTTTTGGGAGGATCATTTAAAAACCTTGCCTGACGGTAGGTTGGTTGTGCCCGAGGGCTGGTCGCCGGAACATGGGCCGGTTGAGGATGGGGTAAGTTATAACCAGCAAATTGTATGGGATCTGTTTAATAATTATGTTGAGGCTACCAACGCTTTAGAAATTGATAAAGCATACGGTACTAAGGTGGCCGCCATGCGCGATAAATTAGTTGGCCCCGTTATTGGCCATTGGGGGCAGTTGCAAGAATGGATGACCGATAAAGATGACCAGAACGATCATCACAGGCATACCTCAAACCTGTTCGCGGTTTACCCCGGCAGGCAGGTAAGCGTGGCTAAAACTCCAGAACTCGCTGCCGCGGCCAAAGTATCGCTAGATGCACGAGGGCCAACGGGTGATGTTAGGGAATGGTCATTTGCGTGGCGCACCGCCCTATATGCGCGGTTGCACGATGCTAAGGATGCACACGCTATGTTTATGCAGCTTTTCTCCAATCGTAACAGTTGTTTAAACCTGTTTGGTTTGCACCCGCCTATGCAAATGGATGGCAATTTTGGTATCACCGCCGCCATAGCCGAAATATTGGTACAGAGCCACGAAGGCGAGATTAACCTTTTACCTGCCCTACCCACGGAATGGAGTACTGGCTCCGTTACCGGATTACGTGCCCGTGGGGGTTTTGAAGTTGATATGAACTGGAAGAATAACCAGTTGGTATCTGCTACCGTTCACAATGTTAATGGTACTGCTTGTAAAGTACGTTATGGCAGCCAAGTTGTTAATGTCGCGGTAAAGAAAGGGGAGATAAAGACGTTAACATTTTAATAATGAGTTAAATATTAAGCTTGATTGATAAAGCAGCATATAGTTAAACCACCCTGGAGGTGGCTTAATTACATGCTGCATGCCAGTTTGCTACCTGCATCGGCTTCCCGAAATACTTAAACAATAATCATATGTTCTTTGCCGGCAAGGTAACGCTCGGCCTCCAGAGCAGCCATGCACCCTGTTCCTGCTGCGGTTACCGCCTGACGGTAAATATGATCCTGAGCATCGCCACAGGCAAATACACCTTCAACATTAGTGCGTGTAGAGTCGGGGTGTGTAATAATATAACCGGTTTCGTCCATATGTATCCAACCTTTAAAAATATCGGTATTAGGTTTATGGCCAATGGCTACAAAAAATCCGGTAACGTCCAATATCCGTTCCTCTTTGGTTTTGTTGTTTAATACGCGTACGCCCGTTACGTTTTGGCCATCGCCAACAATTTCGGTAGTTTCGGTATTGTAGATGATCTCAATGTTAGGAGTATGCAATGTACGATGCACCATCGCCTTTGATGCACGGAATTCATCTCTGCGAACCAGCATATACACCTTTCGGCATAATTTGGCTAAGTAGGTAGCTTCTTCGGCAGCGGTATCGCCGGCACCCACAATGGCTACATCCTGGCCACGGAAAAAGAAACCATCGCAAACGGCACAGGCAGAAACACCAAAACCATTGTATTTTTGTTCAGATTCCAGCCCCAGCCATTTTGCAGACGCGCCCGTAGAAATAATCACGGTATCGGCCAGTATAGTTTTCTCTTCATCAACAACTACCTTGTGCGGCAAGCTCGAAAAATCAACCGAACTGATGTACCCAAAACGAATATCTGTACCAAAACGCTCAGCCTGGATGCGGAAATCTTCCATCATTTCGGGGCCCATAATACCCTTAGGGTATCCCGGGAAATTATCTACGTCTGTGGTTTGAGTTAACTGCCCGCCGGCAAGCATACCTGTATATAAAACAGGTTTAAGGTCGGCCCGCGCGGCGTAAATTGCAGCGGTATAACCAGCAGGGCCAGAGCCGATAATCAGGCATTTAACATGTTCTAGTTCTTGAGACATTCTAATATAGTTATGATGGCAAATTTATGATTTATCCTTTATCAAGCCAATAGGTATTCGTCAGCTAATTGCAAGTTAAAGGTGGAATAATCTGTAACATTTACCCATGTAAACACGTAAGAACATTACAACCTTATTGCCAAATTATGAATACCAAAAAGATCAACTCTCCGCTTAAATTCGAATTATATTTAAGCTGTATGTTATTGTTAATAATTATTTCATTTTTTTATGTGTTGCTCCATTAGTAATACTAAAAATGTAAACGTATTACTACTAAATGGATGGAACCTGATAAAGATAAAGCACTGTCACAATTTATACTTCTAATTATTGTAATACTGGTAGTTACAATAGTAGTGTTAAAAGTTATTTTAAGTAGTTAATATAAAACACGTTTATTATTAAATATACTGCAGCAATTCCATACGGTTACCATATGGATCGTGAAATGTAAAGCGGCTTCTCCCTGTGATAGGTACTTCTTCAATGATAATCACATTGTTTGCTTCTAAATGTTGCCTGGCAACTTGCAGATCAGTAACTTCTAATGCAAAGTGGCGTTTTGTTTTATTGAGGCCGTGTTCTGTTCCGATATGGAGCTGAATGTCTGCTATCTGATACCAATACCCTTTTGATTGATTTAAGTCTTGAGGGCGATCTATTTGTTCACACCCCATTATTTTGGAATAGAATTCATGAGCCTCATCTTCTTTACCTTCTGGTACGGGTACATAGATATGGTCAACACGGGTATACTTTATCATTTGAAGGCAAAAATATATAATACATTAAGGATTTAGCAAATTAAAGCTCGGCCAAATTAAGTATCTGGTTAATTGATTTACAATATCCGAAGGCTTTAAAGGCTAAACGGTTTGGTGTTGCAAAACAGCTACAACATATGGGGTTAGTATCCGGATATCATGATTGATATGGAGCGGGATCTCAATAAAATCGCCGGTGCTTAATCTAAAAACCTCATTACCAACTGTACATTCGCATATACCTTTCAATATCAGGAAACTTTCTATAACGTCTTCATGTGTTTCTACCGGGATATTGACTTTAGAAACCACCAATGTTTGTGTAATTAAGTTGTTGTTACGCAATTCATAGCAAAAAAGATCTTCGTTTGTTTCGGCGGGTATCAGGTGTTTCAATGCTTCCAGCCATAACTGATGGTCAGCATCTTTATTAATTGTTGGTAAGTTCTCTAAATCTAAACCATCTACAAAGCCTAATGATGTTAAAATGCTGTGTTTTAAAGCAGCACTTGGAGCCACAGCGTTTGCATTCGCTAATTTCTCTAATGCAAGTTCAATATGTGTTAACTCCTGTTTAACTTCAGGATAAAGGAGGCTCATTTGAATTACAAATGATTGTTCTTCTTCTGGGAGGGCTCCCATGCAATATTCTTCTAAAACTCCGCTCTCTATGTACTCCTGTATGTTCATTTTATAGTGCGATTTGCTTTTAACTGTATCGCTTTTCTTATATTCAATTTTACGGTTTCAACCGGTATACTTAGCTTGGTAGCTATCTCATTAGCATTATATCCTTGTAATATCAACTCAAATGCTGTTTGCGCTGAAGCATCTGTGCCGGGTATAAGTATAAGCTCAATACTGCTGGGGATGGTTTCTAATTCATCAGTCCTGTATTGATAACCTTGACGGATTTTTTTATTACTGCGAATATAATCAATACTTATATAACGGGCAAGTTGTAAAACCCAGGTGATGAATTCTGTTTTGTGCGGGTCATAGTCATTAATGCTATTACATATCTTTATAAAAGCTTTTTTACATAGTATGCTACTTTGTTCCGTATCTTTAACAATTGTATTAATAACGCCATAAATGGTACCAGCGTATAATTCATATAACAAATCGTGACCTTTAGGGTTACGCGCTATTATTAGGTTAATCAACTCGTTTTTAGTACAAAATTTATCCAAAATGGTATTTGTTTAAGTAAATGTAATAATAATGTTTAAACATGTTATTATTATTAATGTTTTACTGATGGAATTTATTTTATAATATGCTCCATTAATGTTTTAAAATTTCAAATCAATTTATACAATAAAAATTTAAATATGGCAAGTAAAAGGATAGTAACAATATGTACTCTGATTATATTAAGCCTATCGTCTTTTGTTTTACGGGAGAAGCGAAATTTGAATATTGTTTTTATTGGCGATAGTATTACACATGGTGCTCAGTTAAAAGTTCCAGCTACCCAGGCACCGCCGGCACATGCCGCTGCTTATTTAAAACAGCAATCTGCTTTTGATAAGGTTCAATTCTCAAACCAGGGGGTTAGTGGTTTTACAACTTCAGATTTTTTACCAGCAACCGGTACAGCCTATAAAAAGGTTAAAGTTGCCGCAAATATCTTTTACGCTGACAAAAGTGCAACACTGGTTTTTTCTATGATGCTGGGTACAAATGATAGTGCCATAAAAGGGCCGCACGGATCACCCTTTACTCCGGTAGCTTATCGGGAAAACCTTAAAATTATTACAGATAGTTTACTTATGGCTTATCCGGAAAGTAAAATAATAATTAACCACCCCATATGGTATAGCCCTAATACAGATAACGGGCATTCATCTTATATGCAGGAAGGGTTGGATAGGATACAAGCCTACTTTATAGAAATTGACGCTTTAGTAAAAACATATAAAAAAACCAATCCGGGCCATGTTTTTGTTGGTGATAAAAAAGGGTATGGATATTTCGATAAAAACCACCTCACTGATCACGTAGCCGAAAAAGGGCCGAAAGGCGTATTTTACCTGCATCCCAACGAAAAAGGGGCAATGGCCTTAGGCGCACTTTGGGGAAAGGCTATTACAAAAGCTTTGGATTAAGCAATGCTTAATTTTCATTTACCCGAAAACAAGTAAAAGAGCCATACAATTAACATCAATTTCTACATATGTTTTTAATCAACGTGCTTCCTGATCTTAATAATTACTGATTTTGAAGTTGGGGTATTACTTTTTGACGCCACGCTGCTAATAGGCACCAATACATTTGTTTCGGGATAATAGGTAGCCGTACATCCTCTGGGTATATTGTAGGGTACTATTACAAACAGGCGTGCCACTCTTTCTACACCATCTGTGTGGTTCAGCAGGTCTACCCTATCGCCTGCCTTAAGGCCTGCTTTTTTAATGTCATCCTCATTCATAAATACCACACGGCGTTCGTTATCAACACCCCGGTAACGGTCGTGCAGGCCATAAATGGTGGTGTTAAACTGGTCGTGGCTCCGTATGGTGGCCATCATATATTCATCGTTAGCTAATACTTGTGTGGTTAGCTCGGCTATGTTAAATTTAGCGAGACCAACATCGGGCGTCTCAAATTTCCCTTCGCGTGGTGCATTTGGCAGGTAAAACCCGCCGGGTAAACGCGACCGTTGGTTGTAACTGTTAAAACCAGGTATTACCCTTTCAATATCATCTCTTATCACGTCGTAGTTGGTAGCGTATTTATCCCAATTAACAACTGAGCGCGAGCCAAGCGTAGCTTTAGCCATTCGGCAAACAATATCAACCTCGCTTAACAGATCATCAGATATCGGCTTTAACATCCCTTTAGACATTTGTATCACTCCCATCGAGTTTTCGCAGGTTACAAACTGTTCTATACCATTCACTATATCTTTATCGCTCCGGGCGTAGCAAGGCAGTATGATACTTTCTTCGCCATGAACCAGGTGCCCACGGTTTAATTTGGTAGAAATATGAACCGATAATTTCAACTTTCGCATAGCATTGGCGGTAAAAGTAGTATCCGGGGTGGCCGATAAAAAGTTACCACCCATGGATATAAAAACCTTCAACCGGCCATCATGCATGGCTTTAATAGAATCAACCACATCAAAGCCATGTTCGCGGGGTGGCTCAAAACCATATACCTCTTTTATTTTATCTAATTGTTTTGCGTAAGGCTTGTCATATATCATCATGGTGCGGTTGCCCTGCACGTTGCTATGGCCACGTACGGGGCATAAGCCTGCACCTGCTTTACCAATGCTGCCTTTTAATAAAACCAGGTTGGTGATCTCTTTGATGGTATCAACCCCATTTTTATGTTGTGTTATGCCCATTGCCCAGCAAATAATGATCTTGCTTTTATGTTTGATCATATCTGCCGCCTGGCGGATCTGTTCTTCCGCAATACCGGCTGCATCAGCGAGTTCGGATAGTTTGTAGTGTTTTAAATGATCGATAAAATCCTCGTAGCCAATCGTTTTTTCTTTAATAAATTGCTGATCAAAAACAGTTCCGGGTGCTATATGCTCAGCCTCAAGCAGTAATAACTCAATGGCCTTGATCAATGCCATATCACCATTTATTTTTACTTGGAGGTATAGGTCGGTCAATTCAGTATTGATCCCTAATACGCCGGTTACCGTTTGGGGATTTTTAAAGCCCAGCAAACCTGCCTCGTACAGTGGATTAATAGCGATGATCTTGCTGCCTTTTTCTTTAGCCTTTTGTAAGGCAGTTAGCATGCGCGGATGATTAGTGCCCGGGTTTTGCCCCATTATTATAATCACGTCGGTATCATAAAAATCATTGAGGGTTACTGTACCCTTGCCAATGCCTATAGATTCCGACAACGCTACCCCGGTAGATTCATGACACATATTAGAGCAATCGGGCATATTGTTGGTACCATATTCTTTTGTAAAAAGCTGATATAAAAACGAGGCCTCGTTACCTGTGCGCCCCGATGTGTAAAATGCAGCCTCGTTTGGCGATGCAAGGGTATTTAACCTGCCGGCTATTTTTTTAAAGGCATCATCCCAGCTAATGGGTTGATAATGTGTGCCCCCTTTGGGCAGATAAACAGGTTCGGCAAGGCGTCCTTTTTTTCCTATTTCCAGATCAGTTAAGGCGGCAAGGTCAACCACGGAGTTTTGAGCGAAAAACCCTGCGGTAATTTTTTTATTGGTAGCTTCTTCCGCTAAAGCCTTGGCTCCGTTCTCGCAATACTCCGCAAACGGGGATCGGTCATCATCCGGATCTGGCCAGGCGCATCCCGAGCAATCGAACCCTGTTTTTTGGTTCATGTGTAATAATGCATTTAATCCCCGTAAAGGGCCAGTCTCTGTTATTACATCTTTCATAGCCGCCATTACAGCAGGTATACCCGCCGCCCACGCTTTAGGTTTCTCCAATTTCAGATCCAGTAAATGTTCCGGATTTTCGGCCGAGGGTTGTTTAGTTTTTTCGCTCATAAAACGTTGGTGTAAATCAGACTAATAATATGCGTTGGGGTGCGGTGTATATATTAAAACGTTGGCCGCGTAAAAAGCCTACCAGGGTAATATCAAACTCTTCGGCCAGTTGCACGGCCAGAGTTGATGGTGCCCCTACCGCGGCAACAATGCTGATGCCCGCCATTGCTGCTTTTTGCACCAGCTCAAAACTGGCGCGCCCGCTTAGCATTAATATACTATTGCGTAAGGGTAATAAGTTTTTGCCAATAGCAGATCCTATCAGTTTATCAACCGCATTATGCCTGCCAACATCTTCTTGTACCAATAATAAATTGCCCGTTGTGGTAAATAGGGCGGCAGCATGTAAGCCCCCTGTATCAGCAAATACTTGTTGGTGGGTACGTAACACATCCGGCAAAAGGTATAAGGTTTCCGCATTAATAAAAACATGGGTGTTGGGGTGCAGGGCAAATACATTAACCGTACGTATGGCATTGATAGAGCTTTTACCGCATACCCCACAGCTTGATGTGGTGTAAAAATTGCGTTCGGTATTACGCAGGTTAGGCACTACAGTTTGGTTTAAAGCTACCTGTATTACATTGTTCTTATTTTCGGCACAGGCTATAAAGCAATGTTCAACGGTTGTAATGTCTGTTAAGTCAGTAATTATACCTTCGGTAAACAAAAACCCAATGGCCAGCTCAGCATCGTTACCCGGCGTACGCATGGTAACAGCTATATTTTGTACCTGGCGCTTATCATCAGGGCCATGTTGGAGCCTTATCTCTAAGGGTTCTTCAATAGCAAGTGCATCTGTTGTAGTGGCACTTAGCGTATTGTTGACTTTAATTATAGGTAATTGGGAAACAGAAATAGCTGCCATATTTATATATACATTCAATGCGATAGTATTGTTCTTGACATTATAAACCTAAACTATTTTTTACTTTAGTTGGCAGTTTTGAAACAACAAGCTGGTAAGATTGCTTAGCATAAAACTGCCATTCTTTTTTAGTTAAACGGCTAATATCGTCTACCTGTACCCACTTATACCTACCCAAATGCGATGCGGGCATAAAACCATCGCGCGAAGCTATTTCGTCAAACTCCTCGGCATTTACTTTAAACGATGCCGTTGGCGGATAAGCGTCGGGCGTGGTGATCAGAAACATTTTACTGCCTACGTTAAAGCATAAATGCTCTTCCCATTTAATATCTTTGGTTACGGCTGTAAACTCGTCGCAGATGGTTTCAATCCCTTCTATCGTCATATTTTTAAATTTAAATCGTTTTCAAAATCCAATACCAAAACGCAGTAGTAATTAACGATAAAATAATGCCAATACCAATAATAAGATTAGATAATTTAGGGTTCAATCCATATTCATCAGCAACGATACCCGACGAGAGCAAGGTAGGCATTGCAGCTTCAAAGATGCTTACCTGCGCGGTGATACCTTTGATCGATAGTATATAAAACACCAATAATACTAGTGCAGGTGCTAGTATTAGTTTATAAAACAACGTGGCTATAATGGGCTTTAGCTGCTCTGACCAACCTTTAAATTGAAGTTGTAAACCAATAGAAAATAAAGCCAGCGGGGCAACGGTTCCGGCTAATATGTTGAATAATGGGTTTAGCGCGGATATATCAATAAAGCGGGGAATAAGCAGCGCCGAAGCACATCCCAAAAAAGGCGGGAAATGGACTATCCGTTTTAAAAGCAGGCCCGCAGACAATGATTGCTTTTTTGACGCGTTGATAGCCACAACAACCCCAGCAGTTGAGAGCAACAGAAAGGTAACCTGGTCACATATAATAGCTATGCTGATATACTTTTCGCCAAAATACGCCGCGATGAGCGGGAAACCAACAAACGAGGTATTTGCCAACCCGCTGCTTAAACGCAACCCAGCAGCCGTGGTATTGTCAATAACAGTTAACCGTTTATAGATCTTTACCATGCCCCAACCGCCAAGCCATACTAAAACCGGGGCTATTACAGGTGCCAATAAGCTTGTACCCCAATGTATATGAGGTAAATATTTAAATGATACGGCGGGTAAGGCTATATAAATTATCCATGCGTTTATACCGCGGTGCGCATCGGCAGGTATAGTTTTTGAACGGCGGAATGCCATTCCGGCCAGTATACATACAGCTATCAGTACAAAGTTTACCATTAGGATCAAATATCTGATGTTTCGATAAATGTTGTATACAATAACATATTGTTTATTCGTTTAAATTACCACATATTTTTTACAAACCAATAACGCACATTCTTTATAAAATACTGTTAACTTCATAGCTTTGCTTATTTCCCTAATGTTTAAATACTTTATTTTAGTATTAATTGCCTCTGGTTTATCTGTTGCTTATGCGCAAGATAACAATCCATCCATCGGTATTATTCCGGCACCTGTGTTGGTCAAAAAATCAGCAGGCACATTTATACTTAGCCACCAAACCGCCATACAGGCCGATACACCATCAAACAAAGCGGTATCTTTTTTTACCGAGTATTTGGCAAATAACCGGGGCCATAATACGCAAGCAGCATTTACCGATACAACACTTAATAATGATGTTATTAGGCTTACATCCGCCGGGGCAGATAAATTACCCGACGGTGGTTATCATCTTAGCATTACCCAATCAAAAATAACGATCACAGGTAGAGGGGCCGGTTTGTTTTATGGCATACAAACATTGATGCAGTTAATGCCGGGCGAACGTACCGGTGTGGTTAAATTACCGTGTGTAGAAATTGATGATTATCCCCGGTTGAGCTACCGCGGCCTGCACCTGGATGTTTCGCGGCACTTTTTTTCTGTGGAGTTTGTAAAGAAATACCTCGATCTTATGGCTGCCTATAAACTGAACAATTTTCACTGGCACCTTACCGATGATCAGGGCTGGCGGATAGAAATAAATAAATATCCCCGGTTAACCGAGATTGGTAGTGTACGCGCTCAAACTGTAATAGGCAATTATCATGATAGCTATCCCCAGCAATTTGATAATACCCCATACGGCGGTTATTACACGCAAGACCAAATACGCGACGTGGTTAAATATGCCGCCGACAGGTATATTACCATCGTACCCGAAATTGATATGCCGGGCCACTCGGAAGCGGCAGTAGCGGCTTATCCCGAATTGAGTTGTGAACCAAACCGCACCTATAAAGTTGGAGAAACCTGGGGTGGATACAGCGATATCTATTGCCCTACAGATTATACTTTTAATTTTTTACAGGATGTATTAACTGAAGTTATGAATCTGTTTCCGGGTAAATATATTCATGTTGGTGGCGATGAAGTGGATAAAGACGCCTGGCGGCAATCTGCATTTTGCCAAAAACTGATTAAGAAATTGCGATTGCATGATGAAGATGGCCTGCAAAGCTATTTTATACAGCGCATAGAAAAATTTGTAAACAGTAAGGGCCGGAGTATTATAGGTTGGGATGAGATATTACAGGGCGGCTTGGCACCCAGAGCAACTGTAATGAGTTGGACAGGGGTATCGGGTGGCATTACCGCGGCACAACAACATCATAATGTGATTATGACTCCCGGTAACCAGGGCCTCTATTTGGATAAGGCGCAAGGTAAAGGAAATCTGGAACCTTTAGGTATTGGTGGTTATGCACCATTGCAAAAAACTTACAACTATAACCCTGTACCGGTTGTCTTATCTGCAATTGAGCAGAAATATATTATCGGTGTGCAAGCTAATTTATGGACGGAGTATATTTCAACAGAAAACAAAGTGGAATATATGTTGCTTCCGAGGATGCTGGCCTTGGCCGAAATTGGTTGGACACCACAAGCTAACAAAAATTATAAAGATTTTGAAGAAACCAGATTGCCCGTGCATTTGAGTAAACTGGATGCTGCCGGATTTGATTATAGAGTACCGACAGCTTTCGGTGCTACGGATACCATAATTACAGGATCGCAATTTAAAATTGAACTGAAGAGCCCTGTTAGTGGTGCAAAAATACATTACACTATTGATGGTTATACTCCCCGTGAAACCGACCCCGAATACAATACGCCTCTGAATATAACAGTTCCGGAAAATTCCAGGCGCAAGCTACAGACAATAGTTATTACCCCCTCGGGCAAACGTAGCGCGGTTACCCACATGGTAATGAATAATATGCCTCTACTCGCCCCCGTTAATTATACCCCCAACAATGCCGGTTTAAAATTTAAAGTGCTGCCTGGCCAATTTACTAATACAGACCAGTTAACAGCTGCTACAATTGTTGCTGATACCGGGACTATCAAAAATTTTGGAACGTCGGCATTCAGAAAAAATAACAGGGCATTTGGTGTAATTTATGATGGTTTTATACGTATTGATATGGACGGTAAGTATGGTTTTTCAACCGTATCGGCAGATGGTTCGGTATTGTTGATTGACGATCAGCAGGTAGTTAATAACGAGGGCAAACATAGTACTTTTGAGCAGGGTGGAGAAGTGTTACTGCAGAAGGGATATCATAAAATTACTGTCAGGTATTTCTTTGTAGGCGCGGTAAATTTACTAAAGGTGTATATGGCTATGCCCGGTAAATTCAAAACCGAATTACCGCCAGATATAATTTTTAATTGAGTAGAATTTTATAGATTTATAACATGTCATCAAAATTTAAATATATACTCGTTATTGCCGGGTGTTTAGGAATTCTGGCTTCTTGTAATCAAAAAGATGAATCAAACACAGCTACTGTTCAGTCACCTGTGTTAAAAACTGCCCTGATGCAGCCCTTTCGTTACCATAAATTAATAGAAAGCTCACCAGGAAAGTATTTTGATGTGTTTAGCTGGGGCAGAGGTAAGGATACTACGGGCGCGTACATCATATTTCGATCAGACTCTACCGGAAAACAATACAGTACTACAACCGGCGATCTGGAAGGATCCATTCTGGATGTTTACAATACTGATATGAATATGAATGGCAATCCTGAAATACTCATTGTAGCTAAAGCTAAAGATACTACCAATCATGTTAATATTTACGCTTATGAATTTAAGGGGCCAAAGGGTGTAAAAATCAACTTCCCAAATCTGAGTGCAAAGGCAAAAAAAGAGTACCATGGCCAGGATAATTTTTATATTAAAGAAGGTAATTTAATACGTGAGTATCCGGTATATGACGGTAGCGGAAAAGACGCCAAACCAACCGGTCAGAAAAAAACATTACAATATGGTATCCGTGATAATAGCTTTACTATTAAGGACATCAGCCCGATAGATAATGTTGTTAAACCTTCGGCCAAGGGTATTATAGGTAAACCCGTAACCGCTACAATTACTAAGCCTGCACCATCAACTGCTAAACCTGAAAAATCAACTACTAAACCTGAAAAATCCAACAAAAAAAGCCATCACAAGGAGAAGAAACACCATAAGGAAAAGAAGCATCATGCTGCTAAGCATACAAGGCATGCGGCTAAACATAAACGGCGCAGGCATAGGGGTTAGCCGGTTTATGCTTTACGCAATCAAATTTTTATTTGAGGTTTAATTTAGAAAAGAAATCCCATAAAATAATTCCTGCGGATACTACAATATTGAATGAATGTTTGGTGCCGTATTGGGGAATTTCGATACAGCCATTTAATTGCTGCATTACTTCATCATCAACACCATTAACCTCGTTACCAAAAATCAGGGCATATTTTTCACCCGCTATGGGTTCAAATTCATTGAGCATGGTACTCCCTTCAGCCTGTTCAATAGCGATGATAAGGTAACCATCAATACGCAATTGTTCAATTGCATCCAAGGTGTTGCTATAATGATTCCAGCGTACTGATTGTGTGGCACCAAGAGCGGTTTTTTCAATTTCACGGTTTGGTGGTAGCCCGGTTATCCCGCAAAGGCAAACCTTATCAACAGCGAAGGCATCTGATGTACGAAAAATGGAGCCTACATTGTGCAGGCTCCTTACGTTATCCAATACTACCGCTACGGGTAGTTTAGTTTGTTCTTTAAATTGGGCTATGCTGGCCCGGTTAAGTTCGTCTAACTTAAGTTTACGCATGTAGTACGGCTATGCTTCTTGTAATTCGCAAACGGCATTATCCATAGAACTATAAACCGATTGGGCTAAATTTAGTTCGCCTACACCATTCCCAATATGCGAACTATAAACAGAGGGGGCATAACCAATTTTACCTGTATAATATTCTGACAATGCTTTAGTGAAGCTCTCTAAACTATCCTGTTTAACCAGAGCTATGGCGCATCCGCCAAAACCGGCACCAGTCATACGTGCACCTATTACATTTTTATCAGTTAAGGCATATTCAACCACTGCGTCAAGTTCGGCACCGCTAACCTCATAAAGGTTCTTTAACGAGTCGTGAGATGCATACATTAGCTTGCCAAATTCTTTCAGGTTGTTATTGGCTAATGCTTTAGCAGCCAATTTTACACGTTCATTTTCGGCAACAACATGAGTTGCACGTTTAGCTACAACTTCGTCTTTTATTAAATCCTTATGCAAATTGAAGGTATCAGTATCAATTTCACATAAGTTATGAATTTCTAATTCTTGTTTCAATGCCTTTAACGCGATTTGGCATTCATGTACCCGTTCGTTATATTTTGATTCAGCCAGTTTACGTGGCTTGTTGGTATTTATAATGGCCAGTATATAACCGTCCAGATTGCTATCAACAGCTTCGTAGTCAAGTGTATCACAATCAAGCATAAGTGCTTTGTTCTCTTCGCCAAAAGCCACAGCAAACTGATCCATAATTCCGCTGTTCACGCCAATAAATTCGTTTTCAACTTTCTTAGCCATCAGTACAAGTTCTAGCTTACTAAAACCACATTGAAATAACTCATTAAAAGCGAAGGCTGTAACTACTTCGATAGATGCAGACGATGAAAGCCCTGAACCAATAGGTATGTCACCATAATATAGCATATCAAGGCCCCCTAACTCTTTACCACTGCGCGAAAAATAATGTATCACACCTAAAGGGTAGTTAAACCAACTTTCGCTGTCTTTCTGATAGCCATTTTGCAATGGTATTTCAAGAGTTTCGTCAAAGTTAATACTCGTAAACCGAAATACGTTATCGTTATTTGGGGCTATTAACATATACGTACCTAACGTAATTGCGCAGGGCATTACCAAGCCACCGTTATAATCAATATGCTCGCCAATAAGATTCACCCTCCCTGGAGAGAAAAAAATATTTTGAGCTTCTTTGTTATAAATTTTAAAAAAATCCTCTGGTAAATTATTCTTCATTTCTAATTCTCATCTTTTTATGACCAGTCACTTTACTACAAAAAAATTGCAAGCTGATGCTTTGTTTATAATTGAAACTTACTGAAGTACAAATATCATCAAAAAAAGTTAATATTGTATTATATACACTAACTAAATTTTCTTTTATATTCACATTTATACGATTAAAGCAAATAATAGTTATGTTGCCCAATTCCATGCGGATTAAATTAACTTGGATAGTTGATGAGTGGTAACTGGCAGGCGTAATACAGACGAATTGTATAACTAAAAATTGTATAAAAATATTGATATACAACTTTAAAAATGCTTTAACCAGATTGAGAATAAAAGGTGCACCATTGCAAAGGATATGCAATTATGCACCCTTCAACACAATTAATTACTTACAATTACTACACCTGTTTTCATCATACTATGTATCAAACAATGATAGGTAAAGGTACCCACTGTAGGAAAGGTAAACATATATGTAGCGTTTGTTGCTAAATTACCACTGTTAAATACACCGTTTAAATCTGTTGCAGTATGTGGCGCACTGTCTTTATTGGTCCAGGTAACACTGCCGCCCGCCTTAATTTTAACTGTATCCGGCGAAAATGCAAAACCCTGAATACTTACTGTAGTACTGCCCGCCGGAGGAGGTGTAGTTGTATTAGAATTTCCACTTTTTGAACAGCTATAAATTAATACAGCGCTTGATATAATAATCAGGGTTAGATAAATGATCGTGTTTTTCATGATTTTATGATTAATGGTAAATAATTTATATAAGCATCACGCATGATTTTACAAAAAGGTTGCCTAGGAGAGAAATTGATTTAGTGTTTGTTAGTACATATTACACTATGATTTATAACATTAATAATCAATAGTGGACTTTTTTGTATACACTATTGATTCAGGTGCAATCCGTATAATTTCTTCATACTGATAATTATTTAATTGTGGGTTATTATTTATTGTATTCCAGATGTAGTTATGCCATCATAATAGCTCGTATGGCCCCTAGTAAATTTTGGCAGACAATTTGTATACTATAATACAACTACCTAATTAGTAGTATAAACAAGTAAGATTATGAAAAAGTATATGATGTCTATGTTCCTGGTAATTGGAGTTACGTTAGCAGGAAGTAATTTAACACAAGCACAAACACACAGGCCTTGGAGTAACAGAGCTAAAGGCGCGGCCATAGGTGGCGGTGCTGGTGCTGTTGCTGGTGGCTTAATTGGCCACGGAGTTGGTGGTGCATTAATTGGCGGCGCTATTGGTGCAGGTGGTGGTTATATTATAGGTGATGCTAAGGACAGAAAGATCCAAAGAAGAAAAGAAGCTTATTACAGAGCTCATCACCATACTACAACACATACCTCTGCGGCTGTGCATACTACCACAACTCCGGCTGTTGCTACTGCCCGACCAAAATCAATAACTACTACTACAAAAACAGTAAATTACTAAAACATAATGGTTTTAGTTTGATATGATTAAAAAAGGCACCTCATAGTTAGGTGCCTTTTTCCGAATGTAGCACCGGTTGCTTCGTGTATGGCAAGCATCTTATCGTTAAAATCGCCTACCCAGGATAATTCCAACTCGAAATATTGATTTAAAGGATAAACATATTCTTTAAGCTTTATAAAAAGGGCGGATTCGAGGCCATGTTTTTGAAATTTCTCTTTCGTACCCATTACAATTGCCCGCATTCTGGATACTCCTTTCCATCTGTAGTATAAAAATTTTAGTTTTCCCAGTAAATCAAGTTTGCCATTTAATGTTTTTATCATTTGATTGGCATCGGGTAATATCAAAACAAATGCCGCGGGTTCGCCATTAATGTATACAAACCAAATTAAATTTTCATCCATTATCGCCTTCATTTGTTTGAAGCTTTCCATCAGCGTGGACTTATTTATCGGTGTAAAGTTTTCAAAGCTTTTCCATGCATCGTTATATATCTCCATAAAATCTTCAGCAAACTTATCTATATTCCGTGTTTCTAAATGTTTAAACTCATACCCCGGTTTTTGAGCTACCCATTGTGCTATTTTTGTGAAGCGCTCCGGAAATGGCTTATATACTTCCAAATGATTAGTGATTTGTTCATAAATGGTTTTGAAGCCATAGTCATCAAAAAAAGTTTTGTAATAAGCATGATTGTAATTCATTCCGTAAGATGGCACGGTGTACCCCTCAACCAATAAACCCCAAAACTTATCATTTTCACCAAAATTAATAGGCCCATCCATAGCTTGCATACCATTTTGCTGGAGCCATTGTTTAGCAGTATCAAATAACATAACAGAAGCTTCTTTGCTTTCTATACATTCAAAAAAACCAATTCCACCTGTGGGCTGCTCCAGATTATACGCTTTTTCGTCGTTAATAAAAGCTGCTATGCGCCCAATAAGTTGCTGTCTATCATCCGTTAATACCCAACGTGTGCATTTTCCGTGTTTATGAAAATTGTTTTTTTTCGGATCAAAAACGGCTTCAATGTCTATATCCAGCGGGCAAATCCAAACCGGATCATTTTTATAAATAATGCGTGCCGTATCCAAAAAGGCATTTTTATCTTTTTTGGTTTTAACTTCAGTAATAGTCATGCTTGTAGGTAAATTGGCTAAATATAACAAAAGCATCCGGCTTAAGCCGGATGCTTTTGTTATGGTCGATATGTAAAAAACGGATTAAAAATCGTCTTCTTCTAACTCATCAAGATTATCAAATCCGGCCAGATCATCAAGAGGTTCATCAAATTCGTCGTCCTCATCATCATCTATAAACCTGCTTTTGGGTTTTATTTCTGGCTTATCAATAGTTTTTTTAACTCCGCCCGACTTCGTACTTGTACTTGTCTTTTTTATTGGTTTTTTTGGCGTTTCCATTTAAAATAAATTAGCGTTATAAGGTGTGTTGTCTCAATTTAAATTTACTAAGAAATATCGGATATTTTAACAATTTTCTTTAATCAAAAATAACGAAATCCTTATTTCCCTGAAACAATCTCTGTAAATAATTATTCTGATTGTTGCCCAATTGTGCTTTCATCATTTGCAAAGTCTTTTAATTGAGGTAATTCATTTAAATTATTGATGCCAAAATAATCCATAAAAAATGCACTGGTGGTATAAATTATAGGCTTACCAATAGTTTCTGCCTTACCTGCAATAACAATTAGGTCTCTTTCTAATAATTTTTGTACCGAATAATCGCAATTAACACCCCGTATTTGTTCAATCTCCAGCTTGGTAACAGGCTGTTGATAGGCAATAATTGCCAAGGTTTCTAATGCGGCCTGGCTTAATTTTTTTTTCGATCGTTGTACCTGGAGCTGTTGTATAATAATATGGTAGTCCTTTTTTGTTAAAAATTGGTAACCATTATTGATATGTACCAATTCAATAGCGAAGTTAGGCTGTTGATATTTTTGTTGAATGTTTTGAATAGCAGTTTTAACTATTACCTCCGAATAATCCTGCTCAAAACTCACCTGTAAACAGTAAATTATTTCTTCGAGCCGGATGCTGTTTTCCGATGCAAAAATCAAGGCTTCAATATGCAATTCTGCGTTATTCATAATTGGGGTATCAAACAACAAAAGTAAGTTTTTTTTTGAAAGGCGGTTGGGGAATATGGGTAATGGATGCCACGATTAGAGAAATAAATTCCACGATAAATATAATAATATTAACTTAAAGTTGAAAATAAGTGAATATTCGCACTTTTTATTACTGGCATAAGCTTTGAACTATATAATATGTCCTGCCATACAGGACTGTTTTTCATAGGTAGATGGGGGTCGGGTACTGCGAGAGGAGCCGACCCTTTTTTTGTGGATATTTTTAGCATTTAAGTGCAAATATCAGCAAAGCCATCATTCAACTAAAAGCAATCCCTAGTGGCCCCCTTGATGTGATCTTTAAAAAATATTCCTCTTTGTAAAGAAAGAAAACCCCGATGTTAACAAAAAGTTATTGTAAAACTTAATCCGCAGCTTGCTTTTCAAACATACAAACTCAGATATTCACAATTCTAATACAGAATTAAATTTAGCAGTCTAAAAAAAAATAATAATGTAAATCAACACAAAAAGCGGCAATTTTCGATTTGAAAATTGCCGCTTTATTAAAATATAACCATAAAAATTTGATGGCTAAAATGATTTATAGACTTTTATTGCCTATAATTAATTACATTATTAATGAATAAAGGCATCTAAAGCTATGGTGGGCTCTTTAGTTAGCGGATCCCAGGCACCCATACTGTATGATACGAATGGTGAATAACCTTCGGGCTCCCAATAAAACACACCTAAACCAGTACCAGAAGGTAAATTGTTTTGCAGAAAGTTAATATAGGTTGTAATAACAGATTTGGTATCGGCTGCTTTGGTTTCTTGCCCCCCTACCTCAACTACCATTACAGGTTTGCCATAACGAGCCTGAATGGTTGCAAAATTGGGTGCGATGGCTGGGGCGTTGGTTTTACCCGCGTAAGAAGAGAATCCACATATATCCCATTTACCTCCATTTTTTTTGTAGGTATCAAACCAAGATTCAATATTGCTGAGGTTTTGGGGTTGAGCCAAGTGTATAATAACTAATGAGCTAGGCGAAACACCTTTTACCGCATTATATGCTACATTTAATAAGCCAGTCATTTGTGCTGGGTTATGAGCAATACTACCTGTATAGCCACATATTCCTAAATTTTCCTCATTACCTATTTGTACCCAATCCGCCGTTACCTTGTTAAATTTCAGAACGTTCATAAAATGGTATACATAATTGTTCATAGCGGTAAGCATTTGGGCATAGGTCATATTAGCCCAGGCAGCCGGTGGATTTTGGCTACCCACACTATTCCATGTATCGCCAAAATGAAAATCAATATCTACTTTTAACCCCGCCGCCTTACAACGCACAGCCATCGCGACTGTTTCGGCTTCGCTGCAATGCCCACTTGTAGGATCATTCGAAGGGTTTACCCAGGTACGGAGCCTAACCGCATTAATACCCTTTTCCTTTAAAATTGCCAGGCAATCCATCTGTACACCACTGCTGTTTTTAAAAATATACCCGTGTGCTTCCATTTGAGGCAGCCAGCTTACATCGGCTCCATAAGCAAAATTTGTAGAGGCAGTTGTTGCAAATGATGCTGTACCCGTGGCAGGTAAAGGGGCCATAAGTGTAATTGAGGATGCTGCTTGCTCTTTTTTGCATCCACAGGCCAAAACAAGTGCAATAGCACTTGCATAAAATAAGTTTTTCATAAAATGTATTTGTTTAATATTGGTTTATAAATTCAATATTATGAAGTATTTACATTTTTTCTTTGTCCATTTGATTCGATTAATTGTGCAAATCAGCTTATTTTAATATTTAGCATTGCATAAAATCGCAAATTATAATAATAGACACTACTTCAATTAGGAATGTAATAGCCCACTACGATTAATAGTTTTGAAAAGATGATCACCATTAAAGATTACTCACGTAATTGCTATTATTGCAATTAAAATTATTAAACAAAAAGAGGGGATGAATACAGTACCGTATTCACCCCCCTTTTTGTTGTGTGTTAATTAATAACCTGTATTTTGTTTTAATCCTTTAATCAAGTCAACTTCTACCTGAGGTTTAGGAAGCAGTTGATTATGCTCATCCACGTAGG
>JANXTT010000093.1 GCA_025352225.1 Mucilaginibacter sp.
ATAAGTTTAGATTGGTATTAACTTTACAAAATATTCCAAATGCAATCAACAATACTTATTATAGACGACGAAAAAAAGCTTTGCAGTTTACTGGCGCGTATAATAGAGCTGGAAGGCTATAGGGTATTGCAGGCAAATACCGGTAAAGAAGGGCTGAAAATAATTGCTCAGGAAGATGTGCTTGTGGTAATAAGCGATGTTAAGTTGCCTGATATAAACGGGGTAGCGCTTGTAAAACAAATTAAAGAAAAAAAACCTTATATTGAAGTAATTAACCTTACAGCCTTTGGCACAATTCAGGATGGCGTTTTAGCCATCAAGAATGGGGCTTTTGATTATATAACCAAAGGCGATGATAACGATAAAATATTGCCGCTGCTTAGCAAAGCTGTTGACAAGGCTAACCTGCAGTTGCGGGTTTACCAGTTAGAAAATCAAATTGTTAAAAAGCATGGCTTTGATGCGATCATCGGCCAGTCCAAATCAATTTGTTTGGCTATTGATTTAGCCCGTAAAGTATCTGTTACCGATGCAACCGTATTGCTGCTGGGAGAAACAGGCACCGGCAAAGAAATCTTTTCGCAAGCTATACATTATAACAGCAATCGTAAAAAACAAAACTTTGTGGCTGTTAATTGTAGTGCCTTTGGGAAAGAACTGCTGGAGAGTGAATTATTTGGCCATAAAGCAGGTGCCTTTACCGGTGCGCTAAAAGACAAAAAAAGATTGTTTGAAGAAGCCGATGGCGGCACTTTGTTTTTGGATGAGATTGGAGAAATGAATATTGACCTCCAGGCAAACCTTTTAAGGGTGATTGAAACCGGCCAGTTTATAAAAGTTGGTGATACCAAAACCCAAAAAATAAATGTTAGGATCATCGCGGCAACCAACCGTAACCTGGAAGAACAAATAGAGAAAGGAAATTTTAGGGAAGACCTCTTTTACCGTTTATCTGTTTTCCGCATTACCCTGCCTTCGTTAAACGAACGCAAAGAAGATATTGCCCTTCTGGCAAAATATTATTTAAAAGAATTTGCCAAGAAGACAAATCAACAAATTACAAGTATGGACCCAAGTTTTATTAGCCGTTTAGAGACCCATAAATGGAAGGGAAATATCAGAGAGTTAAAAAACTTAATTGAACGTTCGGTTATTATGTGCGAAGCGGAAATCCTTACCCCCGATTTGTTGCCTCTGGACTTTTATGGCGAACACGATTCATCATCCCCCTACAATCTGGCTTCGGTTGAAAAAAACCATATCATTAAAATGCTCCATTATACCAAGGGAAATAAAACCGAAGCAGCACGGTTGCTAGATATTGGCTTAACCACACTTTACCGTAAAATTGATGAATATCAGTTGATGTAATGCTGCTCCTATGCCCATCAGTTAAACCAATACCCGGCAAGCACTTGTAAATAACAATAAAATAGTTTCAACTCAATATCGCCGTACTATTTACTAATCACTAACTTTGCCCGTGCATGAAGCACCTTGCTTATCTCAATAAGTTTTTTTACAAGTACCGGTGGAGGCTTATCCCGGGTATACTATTTGTTATTATATCCAACGTATTTGGGGTATTACCCGCGCAAATTGTGCGAATTGCTTTTAATTTAGTAACCGAGAATATTGGCATATATCAATTGTTTGACGGTTTTGAAAAACAGGAGGTAATTTATAGCATTTTTGGTTCAAGCTTGCTGTTATTTGGTGTGCTGGTATTAACGTTATCATTACTAAGAGGTTTGTTTTTATTTTTTATGAGGCAAACTATTATTTTAATGTCGCGGCATATTGAATTCGATTTAAAAAATGAGATCTACAACCATTATCAGGAGCTATCTTTAGCGTTTTTCCGCCGACATAATACCGGGGATTTGATGAACCGGGTGACCGAAGATGTAAGCCGTGTGCGGATGTACCTGGGGCCGGCCATAATGTATGCCATTAACACAGTAGTACTTTTTATACTCATTATTTACGCTATGGTTACTGTAAATGTGCGGCTGGCTGCATTTGCATTGTTGCCCATGCCTATATTGGTGGTTACAATTTATTACGTAAACAATATCATCAATCTGCGAAGCGAATATATCCAGCAACGCCTGTCTGACTTATCAAACTTTGTACAAGAAAACTTCTCGGGCATAAGAGTAATCAAATCATATGTTCGCGAAAGTTTTGTACGCGAAAGCTTCGCCGCTGAAAGCGAAAGTTATAAAAAGCAAAGTATGGAACTGGTACAGGTACAAGCTTTGTTTTTCCCGATTATGTTGCTGCTGGTGGGCTTAAGCACTATTATAACTATTTACATAGGAGGCATTGAGGTAATGAAGGGGAGCATTACGGCAGGTAATATTGCCGAGTTTATAGTTTACCTGAGCCAGTTAACCTTTCCGGTGATGTCTTTAGGGTGGGTAACGTCACTAGTGCAGCGCGCGGCGGCTTCGCAAAAGCGCATTAATGAGTTTTTGGGGGAACAATCTGAAATCAAATCGCCAACTAATGAACAACTGAATTTAAACGGCAGAATCGAATTTGAGAATGTATCCTTCGTTTATCCGGACACAGGAATTAAAGCCCTTAATAATGTATCATTTACTGCCGAAACTGGTCAATTAATAGCTATTATTGGAAGAACAGGCTCGGGTAAATCAACTATCGCAAACCTGATTATGCGGATGTATGATGCTACGGGTGGTAAAATACTGATTGATGATAAAAACATCTCCACCGTCAATTTGGAAAGCTATCGGGCCCAAATTGGCTTTGTACCACAGGAAGTTTTTTTATTTTCGGATACGATTGCCAATAACATTGCCTTTAGCGCCGATGTTTTAGACATGCCCCCTGTTGAACAAGCGGCACGAAACGCCGCGGTCTACAGCAACATTATGGAATTTGAAAACGGATTTCAAACCATGATAGGCGAACGCGGCATTACGCTATCCGGAGGGCAAAAACAAAGAGTATCCATAGCGCGTGCCGTTATTAAACAGCCACAAATACTAATTTTTGATGATTGCCTTTCGGCTGTAGACACCAAAACAGAAGAAGAAATATTATATAATCTGGGCCGTATAATGCATAATAAAACAAGTATTATTATTGCGCATCGTATATCAACCATAAAAAATGCCGATAAAATATTGGTCATGGATCGTGGCGAAATTTTGGAACAAGGTACTCACCTGCAACTTATGGATAATAAGGCCGCCTATTTTGAGCTTTACGAAAAGCAATTACTCGAAGAGCAGGAAACTATTTAGTACAAAAGAGATTATAAGTTAGTTATAAAAATATTTAATAAAATTTTATTTTATAACATTTTTGCATTTGTACTTTCAAAATTATCTATATTTATCCCAAGCAAACTAAAACAAACCACTTTAACATGGGAGATTTTGATAACAGAGAGCGCGAAGAGGTATTTTCGAAGAAGATAAGAGCAGGGAAGAGAACCTATTTTTTTGATGTAAAAGCCACCAGATCAAACGATTATTATGTAACTATAACTGAGAGTAAAAAACGTTTGGAGGATGGAGTTTTTATCAAACATAAAATATTTCTTTACAAAGAGGATTTTGAAAAATTCGCAGAAGGCTTAAAAGATACCATTGACTACATTAAAGCCAATCAGGAAGTAGTGGAAAAACGTTATGAATACAACGAAATACCAGAAACCGCTAAAACAAGCGACGATTTTTCATTCGATATTTAATTAACCCAAACAAACTATATAAAACAACCTTGCCAAACCGGCAGGGTTTTTTGTTTTTACATTCACTTCTTTTAACCTCTTTTAACAATTCGATTTATAAGGTTATTAATTATATTATCTTTGCGCGAAATGAGGGTATTGGGTTAATTGTCATTAGTTATTGTTTCTACAGCTAACTGATTATTGCAATACCTCAATAAATATTAACTTATTTACAAATAACAACCAATGGGTTTACAGTGTGGTATAGTTGGTTTGCCAAATGTTGGCAAATCAACACTTTTTAATTGCTTATCAAACGCTAAGGCACAAGCGGCTAACTTTCCTTTTTGTACCATTGAACCTAATATAGGTGTAATTACCGTTCCGGATGAGCGCTTAACTAAACTGGCCGAGCTGGTTAACCCACAGCGAATTGTGCCTAACGTAATTGAAATTGTTGATATAGCGGGGTTGGTAAAAGGTGCTAGTAAAGGCGAGGGCCTGGGTAACCAGTTTTTAGGTAACATACGTGCCACTAATGCCATTATTCACGTTCTGCGTTGCTTTGATGATGATAACGTTATACACGTTGACGGTTCAGTTGACCCTATCCGCGATAAAGAAATTATTGATACCGAGCTTCAATTGAAAGACCTGGAATCTATTGATAAAAAGATCCAAAAGGTAGAAAAAGGTGCCAAAATTGGTGATAAAGAGCAGAAGAAAGCGTATGATGTACTAACCGTATATAAAAACCATTTAGAAGCAGGCAAATCGGCCAGGACAGCCCCTGTTGCTGATGAAGATAAGGACTACATTGCCGACTTATGGTTGCTTACCGCGAAACCTGTAATGTATGTATGCAACGTGGAAGAAAAATCTGTTAACACAGGTAATGCGTATGTTGAGCGTGTTAAACAAGCCGTAAAAGATGAAAATGCACAGGTATTGATCATTTCGGCGCAAATAGAATCTGAAATAGCTCAATTGGAATCATACGAAGAGCGCCAGATGTTTTTGGATGATATGGGACTTAGTGAATCGGGGGTAACACAATTAATTAAGGCTGCTTATAAATTACTCAAACTGGCTACTTATTTTACTGCCGGTGTGCAAGAAGTACGTGCATGGACAATTACAGAAGGTTTCACAGGCCCACAGGCAGCAGGTGTAATACATACCGATTTTGAAAAAGGGTTCATCCGTGCTGAGGTTATTAAATACAACGACTTTATAAAATACGGCTCGGAAGCCGCTTGCAAAGAAAACGGTAAACTTAGCGTTGAAGGTAAAACCTATGTTGTTGCCGACGGCGACATTATGCATTTCAGATTTAACGTATAAAGATTAAAAGCCCATATTAAAGCAAAGCATCCTCAACCGCCAGAGTTGAAGATGCTTTTTGCATTATGAAGTTAATTTTTGAGAACTTTAGCACTTAGGCTTTTTGCATTATTACTTATATTGATAAAATATAACCCTGTAGGTAAACTGCTCATATCTATAACATAATCTATAGTTGTTACATTGCCTTTATGTAATATAAATCCGTTAGAATTCACCATCGTTATTTTACCGCCTATCATTTCACTTGGAAGTTTTAACGAAACTATTTTATCAACCGGATTAGGATATACAACAATATTGGCGTTATTCTTGTCAACTATTGTTGGATTGGGTACGTTCACCATTAAATCCGATACCTTTGATGCAAATGAACTTGCCATGGAAGTTCCGCCAGTTACTGTAATTGTAAACGTTTTACTGTCTTTGCACCCCCCAGAGTTAGTATAAGTGGCTATATAATCTCCGGCTTGATTGCTTTGCATATTAACGAAGTCTAATTGCCTTACGTTGGACGTATACCCATTAGGCCCAGTCCAGTTCCACCCGGTTGTGTTATTTGGTTGTGGCCCTAACGATACTGAGCCACCCACACCAAGTGTAGCTGTTGCTGTTTGCGTCCATGCACCGCCATTAACCTGTATATAAGGTGTAATAGCAGTAGGTGTGCAATTACCATTCTGGTTAACTTGTACAGTTCTCACTTGGTTACCTGCATATATACTAATGGTTCCGGTACGGGTTGCACCGTTGTTTGCGCTACAAGTAACAGTAAATGTGGTATTAGGGCATCCATTTGCAGGAGTAACAGTAGTCCAGCTTTGGTTTGCTACTACGTCCCAGTAAAGTGCAGACGATACCTTTGCCGTTTGGCTGCTATTAGCCGATGAAAAAGTAAGCGTACTTGGTGTAACATCCAGTGCAGGTATTATACTACCCATGGCAATGCCACGGCCCGCTGTGCTCATATATACATTACCATAGTTATTCATATCTCCAACTACAAACTGGCCATTGGCAAGGCCGCCATATTGATGGTTATCATCATTAACGCGAACCCAGTTTTGCCCCATATCAACAGAGCGATAAAGCCCATTAGCACTCCCGCTAATACTTCCCCATATGTAAATAGTAGGATAAGCAACACAAGCATGCGCTTTACCGATACCTACAGCACCGCAGAAAGTTACATTGGCAACGGTTGTGAATGTGGTGCCTGAGTCTTGAGTATATACCAATCCTCCTCCATATAAAGCTATCCATAAATTACCCTCAAAGCCAGGCACGCTCCTGATTATTTTAGACCCGCCGGTGGCCAATGTTGCTGCTGTCGCGTTAAAATTCGCCCCAGAGTTAGTACTTACCAATAATTTCCCATTATTACCATCGTATACATAAAATTTATTCGAATTTGAACCATCGGCAACCGGGCGAGCATCAGTTACGTTTATATTGGTATTATACCACGTACTGCCTTTGTCAAAGGAGCGGTATATTGTACCGGAGCCTTTAGGGCAATGTAATATGGCACTACCATTGGCTGCTACAGCAACCTCGCCGTCTACACCAGGCAAAGCATTAGTTTTGGTCCAATTAAAACCATTGTCTGTTGAATAATACATGGAACTGGCCACACGCACAACTGTTTTATTAGTTAACGACGCTGCCAGGCCTCCTGTTGTTCCCATAGAAGGGATATGCCTGTTTGCAGGATATTGAGTAGGGTCATTTTGTGTAAAACCATCATAATCGTATATTACAGAAACAACTGGCCCTCCGGGAATACTAACCATATTTAATGGTACTGTTTCTTCGAGCCCCTTAACGTTTACCTTCCAAACACCCGCCGTTTGGGTAATGTCTTCGTTTACAAACGTTCCATTTCCGGATGTAACCATTATTCTGTTAGTATTTGAGGGATCAAACTCAATACTACCCGCCCAATGTATGGATGCATTGGTAAACCATGGCACACCATTAGGGTCTAAACTAAAGCCCCTGGCAATCACATCTGTCCAGTTGGAACCACCATCGGTACTATAAAAAAACCTATCGCCATATGCGCCATTCGCCTGTAATTTATAAACATTTGTTGTTGAGGCTACCAAACGATTATTGTTAAACGGATCAATACTGATACCGCAAAAAGCCGAATTAACCCGACTACCGGAATTAAGTGGAGTAACATTATACCAGGCTCCGGTAGCTACAGTGTATCTCCATATTTGCCCTTGGTCATAAGGTTCTGCAGTTGTGCCGCTAGGGCCGGCACCATTTCCATAAGTAATGTAAAGATATGCACCATCAGAAGTTAAAACTGCCCGTTGAGGCATAACGCCAGCCATCAAACTGGTATTATTGATAGCTGTGAAGCTTGCCCCCCCGTTATCACTCCGGTAAAAATTTTGATTGCTCCCTGATCTGGAAACGCCTACAAATATTCTTTGGGTTTGTTTAACATTATTTACCGTGGCTACGCTTGATTTATCCAATAATACAAAACTTAAACCATTGCCATTGTTTGTAGTAAGGGCACCTATGCCAGATTGGTTCCATGAGCTACCCGAATCATTACTTCGGAATAATCCGTTTGACTGGGTGCCGCAATAAAGTATCGAACTGTTATTTGGGTCAACTTGTAATCGCTCGCCGTTTTGCCGGCCCATAGCGTTTCCATTTACCTTAAACTTGGATGTAACATCGGTAACGGTAAAGTTAGCTCCGTAATCTGTGGAACGCATGATATAACTTGTGTCTTTGTTAAAATATGATATTCCCGCCATTAAATAAACAATATTTTGCTGTTGCGGATCTATTGCCAGCGCGAGTGTGCCCATTGCTCCCTGCTGGTGTTCATTGGCAAAATCAGTTAACGGAATCCATTTACTATTAGTTGCATCCCACCTGTAGGCCCCTCCTACATCTGTACGCGCATAAATTGGGCCCCCAGCTTTTTTGTTGGTAATAATGCCCGATACAAAACCTCCGCCACCCATGGCAACATTACTCCAATTATACCCTCCGTTGGCTTGAGAATAACTATACGTTGTTGTAAATAAAATAATTATACAAAGATTGATAAGCGCTAATCCTTGTAATTTTAATCGCCGGAAATTTCCGCCGTGTGATGTAAAATGTACCGATTTCATAATTTATAATTTAGTTAATTAGTGGCAAAAACAAAAACCCATACCCAGCTTAAAAATCAAATGCAATTGATCTTCAAATTACTAACTATATAATTGCATAATAAATTTTCATTATTTATGTAATTACGAATCAACAATTAAGGCTCCTGGACTTATTTACGTTATAATTTAATTGGTTAAATAGTTTGTTAATTTCAACTTATACGATGTTGAAAAATTTAATACGCTATTTATTTTTTAATTGGTTTATATAAAGCTAAATTAAATGTTAGCTTCGGTTTTTTTATTCGTTTTTAGTGTGTCAAATGTTTCCTTTTAATTACAGGATATTAATACTTAATAGCGAAATGCGACCTAGATTAACAAAATGTATTTTCGCATACGAAAATCATCACCCGCACCGTTCTAGTGTGGTCCTAAGTCAATTAAAAATATTTTACACCCTTAATAATCGTTCCAATTTTGCCTGAGTTTTTTCACGGCAAACACTTTATTTATTAAACATTTTTAATTTAACACCAAATTCAAAAGTATTAGCTGCATAAGTTCTTAACGGTCCGTTGTTATTGGTATAAGCAAACAATAAGCCCATCTTATCCAGATTAAGGCCAAATGCCAGAGTAGCACTTTGATTGGAATGATACATGGCTGATATATCGAAATTATACGCTGTCATATCTAATTTAATCCCGGCATCAAAAATATTATCAAATCCCTTTATGCCACGGAAGGCGACTTTAGGTTCTATAGTAAAACTATTATATTCGTTTGATATTGGGATGTTATAACTTAATGCGGTAAAAAAGGTCGATCTGTCTACATCAAGATTTTCGCCGCCGTTTTTAAAAAAAACATCCTTCAGGTTTGGGATAGATGCCTGTATATTGAGCTTCTTGGTGGTGTATGCGATACCAAAGTCGCCATCTACGTAAACATTGCGCTGGTTTAAATTTTGTACCGACGCATCACCCTGATCTCCTACCACTTTGCTATTATCAATATAAGTATCATTGATCCCTAATGATAAGCCAAAACTTAGCTTATCTTCTTTCTGGTTCATCTGAAGGTGATAAGCATATGTCCCCATTATTCTTGTCCGGCTAATTAATCCTGCCCGGTCATTGCTGATATTTACCCCAATGCCCACCTTGTTTCCTGCATTGTAATCCGCCGTTATGTGCTGCAGTGTAGGCCCCCCCGGCACCGTTGTCCATTGTTGCTGGTATCCCAGGTTCAGGTTTAATCCTTTGTCTAACCCAGCCATAGCAGGGTTAGCTAAATACTGGTTTTGGAAATATACTGATTGAAAATTAGCTAACTGTGCACTTGCATGTTTTGTACCAATGATGCATGCTAAAGTAAATATGATATGGCCAAGTTGCCTTAATTTATTGATTAATGAGCTCATTTTGTTTGATTTTTTGTTATGAAATAACAGCTATGTCTTACTTTTATTACCGGTTTCTTACAATCGTAATATACCCTTTGATTTTATTGTGTTCGGGCCCCAGGTCAATCACATAATAGTAAGTACCCTCGCTCAACGGTGCTCCCTGGATGGTTCCTCCCCAATCGTTGTTATAGCCTTTTTTCGTATATACTATTCTTCCTGCGCGATCATACACGGTTACGGAATTGTTAGGATATAATTGAATATCCTTAACTACCCAGGCATCATTCTTTCCGTCGCCATTTGGTGATATAATATTGGTACCACGCACCGCTTCTTCAGCTATAGTTCTGTGAATTATAACCGTATAGGTTTGTTGTGTAGTTCCATCTTGTGCTGTTACAGTAGTACTAATGGTGTTATCTCCTACATTTAAGTGTATGCCACTGCTTATTGCTCCATTGCTTACCAATGTACCATTAACCTTCACTGTTGAATTAGGATCTGATAACGTTGGGCTTATGGTTATTGAACTTATATTATTACCCAACGATACTGTATAGTTAAGTGTTCCCTGTGAAAACACAGGCGAAAGACTACCATCACTAAGTGCTAAATAAGCCAGGTTAGCATTGTTGGACGGTGCCCTTGTTATCGTAATGGTATAGGTATTTGTTGTTATACCATCCTGCGCGGTAACCTTGGTAGTGATCGTATTAGTACCTACCAGTAAAGGTATACTACCAGATGCTGACCCGCTGATTACAGTTGCCCCGTTTACGGTTACTGTTGCCGTTGCATCCGCTACGGTTGGTATTATTGAAATTGATGTAGTCGCGCTTCCAACTGATACCGTATAAGCTAATGAACCGGTGGCAAAAAACGGACTCAAAGTTCCTGAACTTAAAGAAAGGCCAGACAGGTTTGCATTAGTTAATGGAATTACCGTTAAAGACCCCTGTACATAGTTTATATTGTAATTGGCACCTGATGCCCCGCTTACCGTGATTGCATACATCCCGGGCGACGATGTATTTGTTGCAGTGGTAACAAAAGAAGGCTGGATAGTTAAACCGGCCTGGGTATCTCCGTTTACAAAGCCGGTAAATGTAGCGGTAAATGCAGGGTTTGCCAATCCGTAATTTCTGCTTTGATTATTTGCAGTGATAGTTAATACAGCCGGGTTAACTGTTAATGTACCCGCTACATAGCTGATGGTATAGTTAGCTGCTGCCGCTCCGCTCGCGGTAACAGGGTAGCTTCCTGCCCCTGAGCTGGTTACTGCAGTTGTACTTATTGTGGGGGCTGTTGTTAAACTGGCCGCGTTATCTGTACCTACAAAACCGCTGTAAGCTAC
>JANXTT010000103.1 GCA_025352225.1 Mucilaginibacter sp.
GATGCGCTGAGAAAAAACATTGCATCCAGACTTCCTGACCTCCGAGTTACGTTTGAGCCGATTGACATGACGGAAAAAATCATGAGCCAGGGTGCAGCCACTCCAATTGAGATAAGGGTAGCAGGGAAAGACATGGCTCAAATTGAGGGATATGCTGATAAAGTATTAAATAAATTAAAAAAGATCAACTATCTGCGCGATGTACAGATCGTCCAGCCACTTAAATTCCCTGTGGTAACCATAACCCTTGATAGGCTAAAAGCTGCTCAATTAGGTTTGAATGTTACAGATATTGCACGTTCAGTTACAGCCAGCACTTCGTCGAGCCGTTTTACTGAAAAAAATCAATGGTTGGATGAAAAATCGGCATATACATACCAGGTGCAGGTGCAAGTACCCGAGTATGTAATGAATACAATGGATGAATTAAAAGAGATACCATTAGTGAGAGGGCAAAGCAGTCCGGTATTAGGAGATATTGCAAACTTTAAGATCAAATATGTTCCTGGCGAATATGACCGTACCGGCCCGCGTCGCTTTTTAACTGTAAGTGCAAACATTTACAAAAAAGATCTGGGAACCGCTACTAACGATGTACAACAAGCTATCAGATCATTAGGGCCTACTCCTAAAGGATTATTGGCAGAGGTTAAAGGTATGTCAAGTTTATTAACAGATACATTAACCAGTCTGCAAAATGGTTTATTGTTTGCGATCCTGGTGATATTTTTACTTCTGGCCGCAAATTATCAATCATTTAAATTATCATTAACTGTACTGTCAACTATTCCGGCGGTTATTTTAGGTTCATTACTGGCGTTGCTTTTAACAGGTTCTACATTGAATCTGCAATCCTATATGGGAATGATCATGTCGACAGGCGTTTCAGTCGCTAACGCTATTTTGATCGTAACCAATGGCGAAAGCTTACGCCTAGAGTTTAGGGATGCTACCCGTGCAGCAGTAACAAGCGCATCGATCCGATTAAGGCCCATTTTGATGACAAGCTTAGCCATGATGGCCGGCATGGTTCCGATGGCATCAGGAATGGGAGAGGCTGGCGAACAAACAGCTCCACTCGGCAGGGCAGTGATCGGTGGATTATTCGCTTCTACATTAGCCGCTTTATTTATACTGCCACAAGTATTTGCCTGGTTACAACAACAAACTACATATGTCTCACCCTCTTTGATGCCAGAGGAAATAGTTGAAGAACATCAATATACTGAAGAACTGGAAGCCTTAACTCTATAAAATGAACCATCATGGGCAACACTCACGATCAAATAATACAAATGCTCATGGTGGCTTCATTTTTCTAAAAAATAATTATAAAATGAAAATTAGATCGATCATAATATTAAGTACTGCTAGCTTTTTGGTAGCATGTTCCAATACGCAGAAACCTGTAGATATGACAGGTGCAGGTACAAAGAAAACTACCAAATATCAAACCGGAGTAATAACAGAGAAGGCGCTTTCAACTAATGCAAGGATGCCTGGGCAATTAAAGCCATATAATGAGGTTAATATTTTTCCAAAAGTGAACGGCTTTGTAAAAAAATTATTTGTTGACAGAGGTAGCGTAGTAAGAAAAGGAGAATTATTAATAACACTGGAAGCACCTGAAATGGAATCGCAATTACAAGCTGCTAATTCAAAGTATTTACAATCGCAGGAAAACGCTGTTGCCAGTAAAGAGAAGTACCAACGTTTAAAAGACGCTGCCAGAGAACCGGGTTCCGTATCACCGCTTGAGCTTGATAATGCTTTTTCAAAAATGAAAGCTGATAACGCCATGGCATTATCAGAAAGATCAAATGTTTCTTCAGTAAAGTCTATGCAAGATTATCTGAACATCCGTGCACCGTTTGACGGTATGATCGTTCAGCGGAATGTTTCGCCAGGTGCATTAGTGTCGCCGGGCAAGGGCAATGACCAGCCGATGTTAACTCTTCAAGACATACATAAATTGCGATTGGAAGTTTACATACCAGAAGATTATGTTGATAAAGTAGACTTAAAACAACCTGTTAAATTTACTTTTAATGCAATTCCCGGTAAAGAGCAAACAGCTAAGATAAGCAGGTCTTCAAATGCTTTAGGGAGTATGCGATCAGAAGCCATCGAAATTGATGTTATAAACAAAGGGCAGCAATTAAAACCCGGGATGTATGCAGAAGTGAGGATACCAATGCTTTCGGGTGCAAAATCATTGTTAGTACCTAACAGCGCGATCGTTAGGTCAACAGAACGAGAATATGTAATTAGGGTCAACAATGGAAAAGCATATTTAACCGACATTAAAGAAGGACTTGCGACACATGATTCGACGGAAGTGTTTGGTAACTTAAAACCTGGTGATGCCATTCTTAAAAATGCAAATGATGAGGTTAAGGACGGTATTACGTTAAATTAATACAGAACAAGATGCTCGTTTAAAGCAATCAGTTTGAAATTGAAATTTTTGGATGAGGATTTATAACAAATATATAGTGCCTAAATCTGGTCAACCCTTATGCAAAAATTGCAATCAAGGAATGGTAAGGATACATAGGGGAAGCCTAATTAAGTTGTTCTTTTTTGGCTTCCTTTAAAAAGGTTCTATTGCTTTTTCTGTACGCGTAAAAAATATATCCTGGCTTCTGAAAAATTACCGAAACACATATAAACAATAACTAATTCCAATAAATTGATGAATGAGAATATTTAAAAAGCACATTATTCTCGATACGGGTCATCCCATATGTAAAAAATGCAGGCACGAGATGAGCAGGATTAAAAGGGGAATTCTGATAAAATTATTCCTTTTTTGGCTTCCCCTAAAAAGTTTTTATTGTTTTAATTGCCTAAAAAAGACGCACTTGTTAAACCTTGGTAAACTTAAAACATTCAACTAGCAGTTGATATATAATTAAATCAAAGAAAAACACATCAAATGTTTAATATAAGTAGTTTTTATAGCCGAAGCATACAAGCAACTTTTGGTTTGTTTCTCAAAAGGCAACGTTCAATTGCCTGCATCTCCCGTCCATCTTTAGCTCTGGCTCTAGGGTTAGAGGAGAGCTTTATAGCAAAAGTTGAAAATGATAAAAAAAAGATGCCCGTTGAAAAATTTGAATTGTTGGCAAATGTACTTAAAGTTAGTGTCGATAAAATAATGGTAGAGTATTATAGTGATATATTAACAGCGATTATACTAGAAAGTGATTGCTCACATGCTGTGTTGGATATAACAAAGAAAAAATTAAAAATTATTAAGTAGGTCATATATCCATCTTAATAACCTTAAGTAATTTTTAAAAATTGGTTTTCCATCTATATTGATTAATTGCCTTTAATGGCTTTCTATAGATACTAGGCATTAAATATACACGGGAATAAAATAATTTTATTCTAATATTTAACTTATGAAAGATAGTGCAACGACCACGTAACTTTCATGAATGAAAGCCGTATAATTCAATCGGAAGAATGTAAGGGTGAAGGGATTGCTGAATAATTGAACCAATAAAACCCATGGTTCGTGTTCCAAAATGGGTAAAATATAATTGTTAAAAATAAAACGGTGATCGGTACGAATAACAAAAACATGAAACGATATGCGCTACTATTTTTTATAGTAACATATATCGTTTTGATTAGTACCCATATATTTTATTTACCACATTATCTGCCGGATAACTCAACGGCATGGTCAACACAAGACATAAAAACTAAAAACGTATTAAGCAATAAAGATCATCGGGGAATCCCAAAGCCGCACCGTGTTTTTAGATCGATCCTCATTCAAAAGCAAAAAGGCCTTGGATCAGATATTAAATTTATTTCCCTTCATTATTTCTTTGTATGTAATATAAGTAGATTACCAAATGTCAGCATGACTATTTTGCCGGCTAAGGGCTATTTCCAAATCGTCGACCCCGTTTTGTTTTACTGCAATTTTCGGATCTGATATTTTTCTTTCTTATTTCCTTTGATATATTCTCTCAATAATTCTTATTGGTCAAAATCAAATAAATATGAAAAAGATTTTTTTTTCAACCCTATTTCTCTTTTTTTATACACAAGTAATAGCACAAACAGTTGTAGTAACAGACGATGCTGCTTACACTTCGGGACAAGCATCCTCCGTATTGGACGTCAAATCGATAACGAAAGGCTTTTTAACGCCTCGGATGACTCAGGCCCAACGATTGGCCATAACTTCGCCAACAGATGGCTTGTTGGTTTACCAAACCGACCTTAGCAAAGGCTTTTATAATTACAATGCAACTACAGCCCTATGGGTGCCATTAAGTGCCAGCGCGGGTACCCAATGGTCACTTTCGGGAAATACCGGAACAGCCTATCCCACCAACTTTTTAGGATCCATTGACAAGATACCGCTAAGCATCAAAACTAATAATATTGAACGCATAAGAGTTGATACCTCAGGTAGTATCGGCATAGGCAGCAGTAACTTTGATGCGACCAACAGAGACAAGGTATTGATAGACGCCGGAACCACCCTGTCAACCAACGCGGTAACGGTAATAGGTAGGATCAATAATTTTTTTCAACTTAATATAAAGAACACATCTCCAGGTACAGGAGCCAGTACAGATCTTATCGCGACCGCTGATAATGGCACACAAAGCAATAATTATGTGGATCTGGGCATCAACTCTTCAGGATACAATACGGCGGGTAATGTTGGAAAGCCTGATGATGGGTATCTAATTTCCCAAGCCAATGATTTTTACTTTGAGAATCTGAACGCTGCAAAAGATTTTATTTTTGCGACTGGAACTCAAAAGGAGATCATGCGCCTTACCGGAACGGGGCATTTGGGTATTGGTATAAATAATCCCCGAACTCAACTTGTTATAAAGGACACCATAGAGATCAGGAGGGTTAGCCCGGTTGCGGTGCTAACTTTTACCAATACAGCAGGTAGTGGAGATATGAAGATTACGGGTGATGGTGGTGATATATTTTGGCAAGGAGGTGGCGGCAGGGCTTTACAAATGGGATCATACTGGACAACTTTTATTGGTGGCGACCGTTTGACCTCCTCGGCATTATCCTTTATAAACGGTAGTTATCTAAATACAGGCACTATTATACAATCGCAACGTGATCCAAGTGTGGCCCTGGCGGTATTAGGCAATTCCGGCACCCAAACCGCGAATCTAATGGAGTGGCGAAATTCCGCCGGAACTGTTTATGATATAGTTGACAAAAGTGGAAACATGGCCGTGGGCACACCCACGGTTAATGGAGCTAATAAATTGACCGTTTCGGGTTCGGTCTCAGCTGCTGCATTCAATGTTTCTTCAGACAGGCGATTAAAAATGAACATTAAAGATTTAAATTATGGCCTTCACGAGATATTGGCGCTACGACCCGTGTTGTATAATTGGAAAGATCCTACACAAACCCCAAGTAAACAGATCGGCTTGATCGCGCAAGAGACAAAAAAAATAATACCCGAAGTTGTGTCTGGCAACGAAAAAAACGGCAAACTTAGTATCAATTATACAGAGTTGCTCCCCGTGTTAATTAATGCCATCAAAGAGCAGCAAAAAGAGATCGATGAATTAAAATCAAAGATCAAAAAATTACAGGAATTACATTAAAAAACCAAAAAGAAATATTGTAACATTTATGTTATATTTCATATATTTTTTTGTAAATTTAAAAACAGTTACATTGGTATATAACTATTAAGATAGATTTATTGGCAATCGAACACATGGTAGGTAGATACATAATCCCTAATAAATTAATACAAATAAAAACGATCCTATTGATGTGTGTTTTTATTTGCGTTAGTACCACCCATGTTTTTAATATCAAAAAAGAAACTCCTAATATTTCACTGGGCCAGGCAGTATCTTTCACTATAAAAACGCAGTATAGTTCAGTTCAAAGAGCCTCTTTTGTGGAACGGACCAATAAAATTTTAGATAAAAATAGAGTTTGGATACCCAAGTTAAAAATTTTGGATCTTTTAACTATAAAATGCATCCCAATATTTGAGAAGTTATTTAATTGCAATAGCATTGCCGTTGAACAAAGACTTTATGCGAACACTTACATATACATTGCCCAATGTATATGGAGATTATGATAGACCTATCTACCAAATTTAGCTTTATTTAAAGCAGATCAATCAATTGGTCAATGGCTTATTGACCTTACTCTTTCGTACATAAAATTTTCTCCAAATGGGCATATCAATATCTAACACCAATATAGTTTTAACTAGTGTAAATAACACTACCTTACAAGTGCTGTTTGAGCATAGCGCCGTACAGTATGCAGATTGTACCGCGATCATATTCGGCGATCAAAAGTTTACTTATCAATATATCAATAAAGCATCTAATCAACTTGCTACATTATTAATAGAAAAAGGTGTAAAGCTTGAGGATAGAGTAGGTATAGCAGTAGACCGTTCGGTAGAAATGGTTATTGTGTTATTAGCGATTCTAAAAGCCGGCGCCGCGTATGTTCCAATCGATCCGGAATATCCTAAAGAACGTATAACTTATATGCTGGAAGATTCAAGTGCCAGTATGTTGATCACGAATACTAAATATAAAGGCGCTTTTAAAACCTCAGCGACCAAAATATTGATAGAAGAGGTATGGCCGCTGCTAAATAATTACGCAGATCACTACCCTAAAACAGACGTTAGCGGGCAAAATTTAGCCTATATCATTTATACATCCGGTTCTACTGGACTGCCGAAAGGTGTCCAAATAGAACACCATAGCCTGGTGAACCTTTTGTTGAGTATGAAAAAATTCCCCGGAATGAATCATCATGATAAATTAATGGCGGTCACCACTATTTCTTTTGACATTGCAGGGCTGGAATTATTTCTTCCTTTGATCACAGGTGCTGAACTAATCATTGTTGATCTCAGAACAGCAAAGGATGGGCATGCCTTGCTAGACGTTATTAAAAACAAAAGGTGCACCATGATCCAGGCTACACCCTCTACATATAAAATGCTGCTCGAAGCCGGATGGCAGGATCGGTTTGACCTTAAAGTTTTATGCGGTGGGGAACCCATGTCAAAGGATCTGGCGAATAAGATCCTACCGAAATGTACCGCATTATATAATATGTATGGACCTACAGAAACTACAATCTACTCTACCGGGAAACAGATCAAAGCAACGGATGAAGTGATTACCATCGGCAGCCCAATTGATAATACATCAATATACCTGATCAATGAAAAGTTTCAAACTGTCACCGATGGCGGGGTCGGAGAGATCTACATAGGCGGTGAAGGAGTTGCCCGGGGCTATTTCAATAAACCTGAATTGACAAAGGAACTATTTTTAGATGATCCGTTCTCTATTTACCCGCAAGACAAACTCTACAGGACGGGTGATCTTGGTAGAATTTTAACTAATGGAGAGATAGAATGTTTAGGCCGGATCGATCACCAGGTAAAGATCCGTGGTTACCGCATCGAATTGGGTGAAATTGAACAGGTCTTAAAGACCCAGGCTAACGTCAAAGATTGTTTGGTAACTACTTATAAAAATAAACTGGATGATGCAAGGTTGGTTGCCTATGTGATAGTTACCCTAACAGTGACAGACCTTGAAAAACCCATCGTCATTGAAAAATGGAAGTCCCAATTACAAAATAAGCTTCCTCAGTTTATGGTGCCCACCTATTTTGTCGTGCTTAATGAATTCCCTTTAACAGAAAACGGAAAGATCAACAGGAAGATACTACCTGCACCGGGTTTTGAAAGAGCGCAAAAAAAATATACGGCACCAAAAACCATTAATGAGGTTTTGATAGCTAATATATGGGCGGAATATTTAGGAGTAGAGGCTGTCGGTTCAGATGACAATTTCTTTGCGCTCGGCGGACATTCCATCATTGCTGTTCAGATCATAGGCCGGATCGAAAAGGAAACAGCGATTCGTTTACCCTTAGGTTGTTTATTTGAATATCCTACGGTTTCAAAAATGGCAGAATTATTGAAAGTTGACCATAGATCACAAGTTTTCGGTTCTCTCGTGGCTTTAAAACCGGACGGAAATAAAGTGCCGCTTTATTTGATACACGGCATTGGCGCGACAGTATTTAAATTCAACGGATTTGCGCATCAGCTAGATAAAGAACAACCCGTCTACGGTTTGCAAGCGAAAGGAATTAATGGGTTGGAAGAGCCCTTAGAATCCATAAAAGCCATAGCTGAACAATATATTACTGAGATATTAAGAACAAACCCTGAAGGCCCATACGCCCTGGGGGGCTATTCTTTTGGTGGGATAGTTGCCTTGGAAATGGCTCAGCAATTAAAGGCAATGGGCAAAATTGTAACACTACTGGCTATGATAGATTCGTATGTGACAAAAAATAACCAATTGGATCGGGGGGCTTTAAAAGATCTGCATAAAGTATATACCCGGATAAGGAAGTTCATTTTTGGGTTTTACTTATTAAAAACCTTCCCAATAAGAACTATCCAATATAAAGTGGAAACCATTCGACGGCTGGTTACCGGAAAAGGCAATCGAAAAATGTTTGGTGAGGATGATAAGGATGGCAAGTTTGAATATATAAATAAAGTTGCGGATGCGTTAAAAAAGGCAAACGCCAATTATCATATTTCGTATTATGATGGCACCATACATGTTTTTAAGTGTACAAGGCCGAGTTTTTATATAGATGATTTTAAATACCTGGGGTGGAAAAATTTAGCCAAAAAAGTTTTTGTAAAAAAAATCAAGGGTGAACACACCGAGGTTTTTGACCATCCGTATAATATAGAATTTGCCCGAATAATGCAGCAAACGTTGAACGAGGCTACAAAGGATTTGTAGTTGTATTTAAATCAGTTATGGTCGGAAGAAATTCCGGCCATAACTTCCTGTTCTTTGGCCCTGCAAATGAATGTCACAGCGTTCGTATTAAAGCCTATCATTGCTCTTGTTGAATGCAAACCCCGATCCAGCCCCTAAATGTTTTGGTGGTTGGTTTCTTTTTTCACATGCTTCATTCTCGCCTCCGACAACGCAATATCTTCACTGCCATAGCTTAGTGAGGTACACATTGAATCGGCATGGTAAAACACCATCAAAGGCAATGCTATATTTAACCGCCTTCTTACCGTTTCGGTTGTCCAGCCCTTCCACTGGTTTGCCAAGCGTTTGACTAACTATGGAACTATCCGCACGGATCAGGTTATATTTCTGCATTTCGGTTAAGATGTACAACTCAGAAAATTGATTGTAAATGCAATCGTATATCTGCTTAAAAATAGCATGGGTCTATTTTAAATAACCTTTCCGAATAGAACTTCGTGGTGCTTTCCTCCTCATCAACATTGAAAAGCATCTTGAATAGAGCATCATTGAAGGTGTTTTCCAATGTTCGCTGGCTAAGTTTCCCACTATCAAAAATGCTATAGAGCAGCAAATAAAACATCTTTTCCCGTTAAATACTTGGCGTAACGGCCGATCTTGGTGATCAGAGTCAAGTTTGTCCTAAGAGCTTCGGAAATGAATCCTACGAGGTATTTGATGTTTATTTTATGATCCTTAAATACTGCATATTTTTTTGATTGTCCGCCATTAAAATAATAATGTACAATTGTATCTGTTATGGGTTACCTCCTTTCTAATATACAAGATAACAAGAAGATTGATTGCAAAAAACCAACCGATTATCGTCGCGAGGAAATGCCAACAGATTCTTCTGAAATATTAAATTTCTACTTTTAGTGACGAAAGTAAGTTAGTTTCTAATGATTTTATCGAAGATCGGTCTAAAAAATTGTTTGAATTTTTACAATCACTAATATAAAAGACATACACATCACACCTTTTGAGAATGCTCATTCGATGGGTTATGAAATTTGTATTCTACCGTTAGTAGCGGCATAAGTCCGTATTTTTTATCTAGCATTGCACAAAGCATCAATGTTATGGCTATTGTATTATGGACAAATGCCATAGTGAGTTTGCAGGCATACACCATATTCATTGATCAACTCAATCTACCGTCAATCCTGCAACCTCAAAAGTTAACCGTTGTTTAGGATTAGCGTTACCATGATGCTGCTTTTTACCCTTAATTGTATCGCCTGCAAAATGCTGCATATCATCGGCAATGAATTGCTTTTGCGCAACACCCTGTATGGTTACCGTTCTTCCTTTTAAAGCAGTTGGTATGGTAACATCATATTCTTTAAAGTGAGCCTTAATTATTTTACCCTGGCCAGCATCCAGATCAAACCAGCCACCTTTGGTTTTAGTAACCTTAAGTACCTTCCCGGTAATGGTAGTTGATATGCGGATTTTCTTATCCATAAATGCCTCAACTTTTGTAGCAGGTAAATTAGCAGTAGTATCCACTTTTTTACCAAAAGTCATTCCATGCGGGAGGCGCGTACGGTTTTGAGCTAATACTGTTAAAACAGATAGCACAAAAATGGAAAATATAAATAGCGCCTTCATAATTAAAGACAGTAACATCTTAAGCGGGCTTAAGTTTTATCCGAACAACAAACCAAAGGCTTCTTCTATACGGCCTACTGGTTTTACCTCAATGTTGTAGCGCGAAAAATCCATCTTTGTATTTTTGCCGCCTGTGGGCATATTATATTTAGAGATAAATATCTGCTCAAAACCTAATTTCTGAGCTTCGGCAATGCGTTGCTCAATCCGGTTCACTGCCCGTATCTCGCCCGATAGGCCGAGTTCGGCAGCGAAGCAGGTTTTAAAAGGTACCGGTATATCTTCATGCGACGATATAATGGCAGCTGCTAATCCCAGATCAATTGCCGGGTCTTCTATCCTGATTCCACCTGTAATGTTTAAAAACACATCCTTTACACCCAATTTAAAACCACAGCGTTTTTCTAATACGGCAAGTAGCATATTCATGCGTTTAGTGTCAAACCCCGTAGCCGAGCGTTGTGGGGTTCCGTAAGCCGAAGTGCTAACCAATGCCTGGGTTTCAATCAGCATTGGCCTCAAGCCCTCTAGTGTAGCTGATATGGTTATGCCGCTTAGTGGTTCATCCCGTTGCGATAATAATATTTCTGATGGGTTTGATACTTCCCGTAAGCCTTCGCCAAGCATTTCATAAATACCCAGTTCAGATGCCGAACCAAACCTGTTCTTTATAGCTCGTAATATCCGGTACACATGATGCCTGTCGCCCTCAAATTGTAACACGGTATCAACCATATGCTCCAGTATCTTAGGACCCGCAATCATTCCATCTTTGGTGATATGGCCTATTAAAAATACAGGGGTTGATGTTTCCTTGGCAAATCGCAACAGTTCTGCGGTACACTCCCGCACTTGCGACACGCTGCCCGGGGTAGATTCAATATGCGCGGAGTGCAGCGTCTGGATAGAATCAACCACTACCAGATCTGGCTGCAACTGTTCAATTTGCTTAAATATATTTTGAGTTGAAGTCTCTGTCAGGATAAAACAACCGCCGCCAGATTTACCAGCCTGGGGCATCAATCGCTCTGCGCGCATTTTAATCTGCATCTCACTTTCCTCACCCGAGATATAAAGTACCTTAAGCGCAGGCATATTCATGGCCAGTTGCAGCATCAGGGTTGATTTACCGATGCCTGGTTCGCCACCTATTAACACTAGTGAACCCGCAACAATACCACCACCCAAAACCCTGTTAAATTCTTTATCAGGGGTTAGCAACCGGTTTTCTTCCTGAAAAACCACATCAGATACTAATACAGGTTTATTGGCCCGCTGTTGCGAAGTTGAGGTACTTGCTTTCCAGTTTGGTACAGAAGTATTTGGTTTTTCAACGATCTCTTCTACAAAAGTATTCCATTGCGCGCACGATGGGCACTTGCCCAACCATTTGGCAGATTCGTAGCTACAGCCCTGGCAGAAATAGGAGGTTTTAGTTTTAGACAATTGAAGTCAAGATTTTGTACATGGAAATCAAAAATACAAAATTCGATTTAAGAATACTAATTAAATTAGTATAAAACATTCTGCTTGCATATTTGTCTAACGTTAAATAAACGCTATTTGAACCTATCTACCTAATGTAGAAAACCCACGAAGTGAAAAATAAACTAAAGTTCAAAGGAGTGATATTATTATCACTCCTTTGAACTTTAAATATTGGAAAATTATAATTTTATTTCTTCGCCTTTGGATGATAGAAAATGGAACTCGGTAATTTGATATGCCGGGTTGGTATCCACTTTTATCCATTGGTTGTATTTAAAGTACCATTTCATTTGGCGGTTATAAATACCTTTTTTAATATAAGCCTCAATGTACGGGTGTACACAAAGGGTTATATTTTTTTCGTTTTGCTCCGTGAGGATATAATTAAAATTGTTTTCTATATCATCCAGCAATAATATAGTTGGCCTTATGGTGCCAGTTCCATTACAAGCAGGGCAAACCTCACTGGTAACAATATTCATTTCGGGGCGAACCCGCTGGCGGGTGATCTGTACCAACCCAAATTTACTTGGAGGTAGTATAGTATGCTTAGCCCTGTCCAGCAGCATTTCTTCTCGAAGGTAGTCAAATAGGTCTTTCCGGTTAGTAGGTTTGTGCATATCGATAAAATCGATCACTACAATACCGCCCATATCACGTAAACGTAACTGGCGGGCTATTTCTTTAGCGGCCTCTTTGTTTACCTGGAAAGCGTTTTCTTCCTGATTCTCTTTATTAGCAGTTCGGTTACCACTATTAACATCAATAACGTGTAATGCTTCGGTATGTTCAATAACCAAATAAGCACCACCTGCCAGGTTTACCGTTTTACCAAAAGCACCTTTAATTTGTTTATCAACCCCATGGTGTTCAAAAAGGGGCTCTTTATGCTTATGCATTTTTACAATGCTTTCCAAATCCGGCGATATTTCGTGAACATACGAGCGGATTTCTTCAAAAATACCAATGTCATTTACATAAATATTTTGGAAATCAGGGTTGAGCAAATCGCGCAAAATAGTGGAAGTCCGATCCATTTCGCCTAGCACTTTTTTCGAAGGCTCAGTACCCGGCAAACGGGTAATAAAAGATTCCCATTTGGAGATCAGATCAAGCAAGTCTTTCTGCAATTCGGTAACACCCTTACCTTCTGATACGGTGCGTATAATCACGCCAAAATTCTTTGGCTTAATGCTCTCAATTATTTTACGTAACCTGCCGCGTTCGGTATTGCTCTTTATCTTCTTTGAAATAGAAATTGTTTCAGAAAAAGGAACAAGGATAACATAACGACCCGCAATTGAGAGGTCAGAACTTAAACGGGGGCCTTTTGTAGAAATAGGCTCTTTAGCAATCTGCACGGGCATCAGCTGATTTTTAGCTAATACTTCTGATATTTTGCCGCCCTTATTTATTTCTTCTTCCAGCTTAAAACCGTCCAACAATTTGGATTGGTAGCTACCACCCCTAACTTGTTTAGATAATTTTAACAGGCTTTGCACCTGAGGCCCTAAGTCCAGATAGTGCAAAAAGGCATCCTTCTCATAGCCAACATCTACAAAAGCAGCATTAAGCCCGGGCATAATTTTTTTAATTTTCCCCAGATAAATATCACCAACAGCATAGTTGTTGTTGATTTGCTCTTTGTGAAGCTCTACAAGCTGTTTATCCTGTAATAAGGCAATAGTAACCCCGTTGGGGGATGCATCGATAATTAATTCTTTTACCAATAGCTACTCCATTTCTAAAAACGACATATTTGGCCGTAAATTAACATTATGAAGGTATAAACAATAACCACAAAATGCCCACACTTTGTGGGCATAACTAAACCCTGATTTAGGGGTTAGACTATTTCTTTTTATGTCTGTTTTTTCTTAAACGTTTTTTACGTTTATGAGTGGCCATTTTATGTCTCTTTCTTTTTTTACCGCTTGGCATAATAATAAATTTTAAACTATTTAATTTTTTAATTCTTTAATAAACTTATCTATCTGCTTTCCAAAAGCAGGATCAGGCATCATAGCCTTACACTTTTCGTAAGCATCAATAGCTTCCTTTTTCATGCCGAGCTGTTTGTAACTTTCAGCAAGGTAAAAATAAGGCTCAACTTCTGCTTTCTGGGCAATTAACGTTTTAAAACGTGTAACAGCTTTTTCATACTGGCCAGATTTCATTGCAAACATGCCTAAATTCAGGTTGGCGTTCCGGTTACTAGGGTCCTGCTTTACTACATCAAGCAATAGCACAATTCCCTGCATCGGGCTTGCCGCACCGCCGTTAACATAAGCAACACCTAAGCCCGTTTTAGCATCCAGCCCGTTAGGTTGCAACTTTAACGCATTTTTAAAGGCCGTTACCGAATTCATTACAAATACTGGCTGGGCACTGGTATCTTGCGTGGTTTTATACGCATCATTAAACCGGCTGCCTGCATCAACCCAGTTTTGGTAAGTATTTTGTTTCTCAGCAATTGCCTGATAATAAAATGCTCCCGGTGCGGGTTGATTAACATCGTCCCATTTTTTTGCCAGTTGTTTTTGCAACTTCAGCTTTTCTGTTTCATTAACGGCAGTTTTCAAACTGCTTTCCAATGTGGCAATTTCTGCTGCCAAACCTGTGCCTATTGCAGTTTTAGCCGCCGTTGATACATAGTTTACATTAATACCGGCATTAACAGCCCTGTTGGGGGATACAACTCCCGAAGATGTTCTGGCTTCCTTCGGTTTGATAAGCCCTTTTACAGGCAACGAAAACAAATACCCCATTATAGCAACAACTACAATAAGTACAACTATTTGCTTTTGCCGCATTGTTAAATTACTTTACCGTTTTGAGTTTGTTGCCTGTTTTTACTTTCTCTACAAAAGTTTTTGCTGGTTTAAAACTTGGAACAAAATGTTCGGGTATAATAATAGCCGTGTTTTTTGAAATGTTACGAGCGGTTTTCTTAGCTCTTTTTTTAACAACAAAACTACCGAAACCTCTTACATACACATTTTCTCCACCTACCATTGAGGTTTTAACCACTTTAAAAAATGCCTCAACAGTTTCTTGAACGTCAACTTTCTCAATACCTGTCTTAGATGAGATTTCAGCGATTATTTCTGCCTTAGTCATACCTTTTTATCTTTATTAAATTATGTAAATACTTAACTGTTTTGGGGTTGCAAAAGTATTGGTTTTAAATGAAAGAGTGAAATAAAAGATGATAATTTTTACTTTTCCTTTCCTGTTACTTTATAAAGCACTATTATGTAAAAGCATGTACTTTTGTATCTGATGAATTTTACTGAAAATCTCCTGGCCTGGTATAGCCAGAATAAACGCGATCTACCCTGGCGAAACACTACTGATCCCTATATTATTTGGCTGTCCGAAATTATATTACAACAAACACGGGTAGAGCAGGGGATGCCTTATTTTCAGCGTTTTGCAGAACGATATCCTACGGTATCTGCATTTGCCCAAGCCAGCGAAGACGAGATTTTAAAACTATGGCAGGGCCTGGGTTATTACTCACGCGGCAGGAACATGTTATTTACTGCAAAAATAATTCAGCAAAAGTTTAACGGGCACTTTCCCGATAACTATACCGACCTCATTGCATTAAAGGGCATTGGCGAATATACAGCGGCGGCTATAGCATCGTTTTCGGCAAATCAGGCTAAAGCGGTTGTTGATGGCAACGTCAGCAGGGTAATTGCCCGCTATTTTGGCATTATAGAGCCTATTAACAGCACCAAGGGCAAAAAGCTATTCCAGTATATGGCCGATGAGTTACTTAGCCTACAATCGCCCGGATTGCACAACCAGGCCATGATGGAGTTTGGAGCCTTACAATGCAAACCTAAAACCCCCAACTGCAGCACCTGCCCTGTAAATGAAAGCTGCTACGCTTTTGCAAATAGCATGGTATTAACCTTACCCCTTAAATTAAAAACAGTAAAAGTACGCGATCGTTTCTTCAATTATTTTTTAATTACTGATAATAATAGGATTTTATTAAATAAACGGGGCATTGATGATATTTGGGCCAATATGTACGACTTGCCGCTAATAGAAACAGAAACGACATATATACCAGAACAATTATTCTCTACAGCCGAAATTATTTCAATGTTTGGTAGCTCGGCGCAAATTATAAACATATCTGCCATGCAAAAACATATCCTCACACATCAACGCATCCATGCGCGGTTCATCCATATTAAATTAAATATTGAAGAAATAACATTACAGCCAACCTGGTTTATTACAGATATTGAAAACTTAAAAACCCTGGCGCTCCCTAAAATTATTTCAACTTTTTTAAGTAACATTTTAAGGTAGCACTATTTCGCCCCCGGTGGGCAATGCGCCCGTAAATATTGGGTATAAAGCGTTTTCAAATGCTCACCCGTACCTTCCCCCTCCCGTATAGAATGTGTGCGGTTGGGGTATAGCATCAGCTGAAACTGCTTGTTGTATTTTACTAATTCATTAATGAGCAATTCCGCATTCTGATAGTGTACATTATCATCACCGGTACCGTGTATATATAATAAATTACCTTGCAGGTTTTTAGCATACGTAATAGGTGATCCTTTTATAAAAAATGCTTTTCCGGCATCATTTGTAGGCACACCCATGTAACGTTCCTGGTAAATATTATCATAGGATAACTGATTATCAACCGCCGCAATCGCTATACCTGTTTTATAAATTTCAGGATACTGGAACATCAGGTTCAGTGTTGATGAACCGCCACCACTCCATCCCCATACGGCAACCCTCCCTGCATCAACAAATGGCCATTTCAAAATTTCTTTAGCGGCCATAGCCTGATCACGTATATTTATGGTGCCGATGCTTTTGTAAATGGCCTTGCGCCACTCACGGCCACGCGGTGCCGGTGCCCCCCGGTTATCTACCGATATATAGATATACCCATCATCAGCCATGTTGCCTTTGTATAAAAAATTATGCCCGATGCCATATGTATCGCCAACCGTTAATGAAGCTGGCTCACCATATACATAAAAAACGACAGGGTATCTTTTTGCCGGATTAAAATTGGTTGGCTTAACCATCCATCCATCAATGGTGATACCATCTTTGGTTTTAACGGTAAAAAATTCAGGGTCGGTGTTTAATCTCTTGCTGATTTTTATTGTGTTGCCTGTTATGTGGTTATGCTGGGGCAAGCCTACCACCTCTGATACCGGACGGGTAAAACTATTAGAAAAATCATGCAGCGCAATTTTACCATTAGGCGAAATTTCATATTCATGAGTCCCGGGTTCGTTATCAGGTGTCAATCTTTCTGGCATTCCGCCGGTAATCGCTACTTTATAAAGGTATTTTTGAGTAGGGTTTTGCGGCGACGCGGTGAAGTAGATATAACCAGATTCCTCATCAATTCTGTCTAATTTTATTACATCATAATCGCCCCGGGTAATCAAGCTTTCCTTGCCGTCCAGATCTATTTTATACAAATGCCTCCATCCCTCTTTTTCGCTGGCCCATATAAAACTCTTTCCATTGTTTATCCATTCCCACCCCATCGGGCTCCCGCCGTTCCAGTTTGATTTAGTATCTATCCAGGCATTATCTTCTTCTTGATATATTGCCTTTGACTCTCCAGTTTTAGCATTGCAAATAAATATTTTGCTCTCTGTTTGGGCACGGTTCAGTTGCTGTAAAATAATTTGATCCCCATTTGGTGCCCATTCCATCCTGGGTATATAATGCTGTATGGCATCTCCCGGCACTTTAATCCAGGTAGTTATTCCTGATAATACACTTACAATGCCAATCTTGCAACTGCTTGGATCCTGCCCCGCTACCGGGTATTCAACAGGTACTACAAAGGGGTATATGGAATCTGTGGTGTTAAGCATCAGGTAATTTTTGATCTTGCTGGCATCTATTTGCCAATAGGCAATTGATTTCCCATCCGGCGACCATCTAAAACCATCACGGCAATCAAATTCTTCTTCGTATGCCCAGTCGAAAGTACCATTGATAAGCTTTTTACTGCCGTCGGTGGTCAACTGCTTTACCATACCCGAAATAATATCCTCAATATATATATTATGCTCACTAACATAACCAACACTTGAGCCGTCCGGCGATAGCTTTGCGAACATTAAAGATGCCGAAGGCCGGTTTTTACCCAGTTGCTGCAATTTTTTTGTAGCCAGGTTATAAACCCAGTAATCTCCACGGGTATTATAACGCCAAACTTTTTTTGTATTGGTACTGATCAGTACTTGTTGCCCGTCATCCGAAAACGAAAACCGCTTTAACTCTAATGCACCCTGCCCCTCGGGCGTAAGCATAGCCGCACTAACAATCACATGTTTTTTTGAAGCGTCGCGAGTATCCAGTTGAATAATTCCGCCTTTATCTACCTCGTAATAGTGATAGCCATCCTTTGCCCAGCGGGTATCTGCATCATATTGCGCTAAAGCTATGGTATGTGCTAACACAAATAATACCATTAAAGCAATCGTAATTTTAAATTGTTGATATTTACAAACCATAAAATTATATATCTAAAGATTATTGTTTCAAAACAAATATGTGTACGCTTAAATTAGCGTTCAATATTATTGGTTTGTAAATTTATTCAACTATAATGAGAAGTAGCGTATTTATATTATCCATTTGTTTCATTTTATTAACCCCTAACGTTTCTGCGCAGCATATAAACCGAAATAGCTTTATTAAAGATAGTATTGATATTTATATTAACCGCGCACTCACCAATTGGCGCATTCCGGGAGCCGCTATTTGCATTGTAAAAGATGATAAAGTAGTGTTGATGAAAGGTTATGGTGTTAAAGAACTCGGCCTCAACAACAAAATTAACGAGAATACCATGTTTATGATTGGCAGCAATACGCAAGCGTTTACTGCTACTGCATTAGCCATGCTGGAGGCCGAACATAAGCTTTCGCTGGATGATAAGGTAACTAAATACATCCCCGAGTTTAAACTGGATAATAAATTTGCCGGCGACCAAGCCGTAATTCGCGATTTGTTATGCCATCACTTGGGTTTCCAATCCTTTCAGGGCGATTTCACTTATTGGACAAGCAACCTATCCCGTCAGGATGTGATTGAAAAAATGGGCCATGTAAAAGCTATCTATCCCTTTCGCACCAAATGGGGTTATACTAACGCGGCCTTTTTAACTGCTGGTGAAATTATTTCGCGTACAACCGGCAAACCCTGGGAAACCTTTATTAAAGAAAGAATATTTGCACCCTTGGGGATGGGTAGCACCCTGGCCTTAAGTAAAGATCTGCCAGCGGTTTTTAACAAAGCCGCGCCCCATACTATTGCCGATGGACGGTTAATTGCTATCCCCTTTTGCCAGATAGACAACCTTGCCCCGGCAGCCGGCATCAGCTCATCGGTAAACGATATGAGTAAATGGGTAATGGCATTGTTAAATAATGGCAAAGTTGGGGCAAGGCAGGTTATAGCTACCGATGCCATAAATGCCACCCGCGAACCGCAGGATATTGTTCGTGATATTAATCACCTTAACGGCACTACCAATGTTGAGCTTTATGGCCTGGGCTTTCTTTTACAGGATTATGCCGGCCACCGAGTAGTAATGCACGATGGTAGTGTTAACGGCTATGTATCGTCGGTAACGTTGCTCCCCGATCAAAAACTGGGCATTATTATTTTAACCAATACCGACAAGAACAACCTTTATGAGGCGCTGCGCTGGGAAATTATAGATGCTTATACTAAAATGCCTTACCGGGATTATACCGACTTGTATTTGGCCCGTTATAAAAACGATAATGCCATACTGCAACAACAGGATAAAACACTCCGCGACTCGGTTGCCCTCAACCTGCGGCCGTCATTGTCGTTATCCGACTATACTGGCAAGTACTTTAGTGATTTATATGGCAGTATGACCATTGACCGTGGCGGCGAAAAGGACGAACTGCAAATGCATTTTGAACATCACCCAAAAATGTATGCTACCCTGCAATCCATAGGTGGCAATCGCTTTTATGTTACATTTTCCGACCCTGCTTTTGGCAGAGCCGTATTCCCGTTCAGCGTACAAAATGGCCGGGTAACCGGGGTAAGGGTAAAGGTGGATAACGCGGTTGAATATACCCCCTATTATTTCAGGAAGGTGCAGTAAAGCTTATAATGTAAAATGCACATTTACATTTATTTACACTACTTATTTTTCACAAATCACTACTTTGCAGTTCCATTTTCGCCCGCCCATCTTCCATCAAAAATAAATTGCTTATCTTTGCACCAATATACCGTTCTGTTATCGGCGCTGATTAATTAAATACTCTTCATTACCGCTCATGGTTCGAGCTAACATATATTCATTATAATTACATGTCATTCGAAAATTTAAAATTAATTGAGCCCATCCTAAAGGCTTTAAAAACTGAGGGTTATACTATTCCAACTCCAATACAAGCACAAGCTATCCCTATTATATTAGACCGTAAAGACCTTTTAGGCTGTGCCCAAACCGGTACTGGTAAAACGGCAGCCTTCGCCATACCTATATTGCAGATATTGCACCAGGACAGGCAGCAACATAAGGAACAAAAAACAATAAAAACTTTAATATTAACCCCAACACGGGAGCTGGCTATTCAAATTGGCGAGAGTTTTGCCGCTTACGGCAAGCATACCGGCTTAAAGCACCTGGTAATATTTGGAGGCGTATCACAACATCACCAGGTTGAAACTTTGCGCAGGGGTATTGATATATTGGTTGCTACACCAGGCCGCTTACTTGATTTAATGAACCAAAAATTTGTACATCTGGAGCATGTTAAAATATTGGTGCTTGATGAAGCCGATCGTATGTTGGATATGGGTTTTGTACATGATGTAAAAAAGATCATCACTAAACTACCTGCTAAAAGGCAAACCCTGTTTTTTTCGGCTACTATGCCTGCCGAGATCCAGGTACTGGCTGATACCATTTTAAACAAACCTGAGAAGGTTGAAGTAACCCCGGTATCATCAACCGCGGATACCATTGCCCAGGCGGTGTATTTTGTGCAGAAAAACGATAAAAAATCGTTACTGATTCACATACTTAAAGATAAAACAATATTAACCGCCCTGGTATTTACCCGCACCAAGCACGGTGCTGATAAGGTGGTAAAAGATTTGGACCGTGCCGGCATAACTGCCGAAGCTATTCATGGTAATAAATCGCAAAACGCACGTCAACGGGCATTAACCAATTTTAAAAACCGTACTACCCGCATTTTGGTAGCTACAGATATTGCCGCCCGTGGTATTGATGTGGACGATTTAACGCATGTAATTAACTTTGAATTACCTAACGTACCCGAAACGTACGTTCACCGTATTGGCCGCACCGGCCGTGCCGGGGCAAGTGGCATAGCTTTATCATTTTGCGATGATGAAGAAGGCGAATTTTTAAGAGATATCCATAGGTTGATAGCTAAAACTATCCCGGTAATTGAAGAACACCCTTACCCCATGAAGGAACCAGCCATTGTGAAAAGCGATGCCAAGGCACCTAAAAAAGCGGTGTCTCCACAACGTGGTGGTGGATCAAGAAACAGCGGTAGGCCCCCGCGCCCAGCAGGCAGCGGAATGTCGGGCGCGTCAAGAGGCGGCAATAAAAGGTTTGGCGGCAACAGAAGTAAAGTATAAGCCGTAATAGTGTTAGCAAGTTAATAACCTTACCTTGCTAATATTAATTTGTTGAAATACATTTAACTGAAAATTTATTAATTTAGTTGCATGAAAAGGCTTATTGATCTCTTCAAAAATAAATTCTTCCTGGTTACAGTTGCGTTTATAGTATGGATGGTTTTTTTTGATACCAACGACTTGTTTTCGCAATATAAATGCCATAACGAAGTGGTTAAACTACAAAAGGAACGCGATTTCTATTTGAAACAAACCACCCAGGTAGCTAAAGATCTGGACGAGTTGACATCTAATCGCGAGAAGCTTGAAAAATTTGCCCGCGAAAAGTATTTGATGAAAAAAGACAATGAGGATGTTTTTGTGATCGTTAGAACCAAAAAAGGGGAGTAGCGTATTCCAATTAACCAAATCAATACGGCTAATTAATTTTTTAACTATACTTCTCCCGCCCGTTTCCTCAAAAACCACTCCAGGCTTATCAAGCCTATAATCAAAACAAATACCCATTTCTCATCTACCAAATCACGGAAGCTTTTATCATCATACACCACAGTTTTGATATTGTCGTTTTTGCGGATAAGTGCCGCAAGCTGATCAATCGCTGATGGCATCAACATCTGACCTCCATTTTCTTTAGCTAATTGATAAAGCATTTGATAATTTGCGGCACTCTGGCGGGTTTCGGCATTTAGTGCTTTAATGGCAAACTGGCCATTTGCAATCAGCGTTTTATCGCTTAGTTTGGTATTAGCTGTATAACTGTATTCGCCTGCGGGTAAAGCCCCCGCGTTAAGCTGGTAGCTTTGCCCGTTACGTGATAATAAAAAGCTATAAGTTTTACCAGCTTTGCTTTTTAGCTCAATTTTTACATCAGGGGTGTTAACCAATGCTAAGGCGTCATTGTAAAGCTCGGCATTTATAATAGCATCATCTCCCTCGTTAAACACATTTCTGGCAGGGTAAACCCTAAAGCGGTTATGGTTATCGCTGGCGGTTAAGTACTGTACAGATTGGCTCATCAATTCATCAACGCTATGTGTATTGCCTTGGGTTTCAAATTCGGCCAAACGCCATTTCCATAGGCCTTCGGCTGTAAGTACGGCAATTCGCTGGCCTACTTCGTCGCCAAAAGCCAACAACGGGTAGGTGGTTTCTACGCTGCTTATTCTTTGTTTTAACAATACCGTTTGGGTTGCACTTGTATTGTAACTACCAAACGGAGCATATAATGGGGGCAGCAAAAGTAGTTCGCGGCGGGTGGAGTCAGACAAGGTAAAAGCCGAAAAATCAGCTTTCGGTATGGCAAATACTTCCTGCATATCTGGCCGGGAAGGGCTTATTTGAACGAGCTTTTGTACTGAATTGAGTTGTTGCAAGTTAGATTGTGCACCCACAATATACCATGTTGGTGTTTTTAAACTGGTAAGCTGCATTTGTATTGACAATGGCATTGCCACCCCCTGTGCCGGGAGCTGGTATAGTATAACAACATTGTAGGTGCTTAATGTGGCCGTTTCAAAATTATTCAATTGCGTTGCCTTTACTTCGTAATTGCGGTTATTTTCCAGCGAATGCTTAATGGCCGTAATATCCGGGTGAGGGCTATTGTATAAGATTAATATCTTTTGCTTAGCGTCTAAAACCTCAACATACACAGTTTCAGTATTGTTGGCTGTTGATATTTCATTCTTAACCGGCTGGAGGCTAAAGGTAAACTTATGGATGCCCTTTTTATCGGCATGCAGCTTTAAAGGTATAGATTGCCTAAAGCTATTGGCCGTTATGCCAACGGTTTTATTGTCAACCAGGTTACCATCTTCGGTCACAGCCATCCGCATGTTTTCGCCTTTACTTTGGTAGGCTTCGGCTAAAACTTCCACTTCAAAATCGTTTCCTAAAAAGGCAGTTTTGTTGTAATTAACATTTGCTATCAGCAAATCTCGTTTCGGTATAGTATCGCCTAAAGCAATGGTATAGATATTGGTTTTTAAATTACGGGCAATATATTGCGGATCAGCGCCTTTGTTGTAGATGCCGTCTGTAGCTACAACCACCGCGCCAATATTCTGATTAGCAAACCTGCTGTACAACCCGTGGAACGCGCGCTCTATATCAGTTTGTTTGCCGTTAAATGTTTTGGAAAGGCCTTGTTTTAAATCGGCTGCAAAGTTAAACTCGCGTACATCATAATCGGCACCCAACTGGCTCTTTAAATTGCCAAGGCGATCAACAAACTTAACGGGATCAAAACCCGCAGGCTTGAATAACTGAATAGAAGATGAGTTATCCATCACTACTAAAACCAATGGCTTTTCGGGTCGGCTGGTAACCGATTTCAGCATGGGCGATAATAACAACAAGGTAATAACCGCAACCGTTAAAGCGCGCAGGGCCGCTAATAAATAACTTGCTTTTTTGTTAATATTTGTAGGCTGGCTATACAGTACCATGGCAAAAATGATACCTAAACCCAGGCATCCCAGCGTCCACCAGCCGGAAACCGGCCCCCAGGTTATTGAAAATAAAAGCAGCATATTAGTTTTGTAAATATGCTGCTTTTATTTAACCCAACCAATTTAATAGGGTTTTCACATAAAACATTTACTTATTACAACATGCCCCCGCAAACCGGTATAACCTGCCCTGTAATATACGCGCTCATATCTGATGCCAGAAAAACGCATGCATTAGCTACATCCTCCGGCAAGCCGGCACGCTTTAGTGGTATGTTTGCCTCCCATCCTTCAACAATTTTAGGATCAAGCACGTCGGTCATTTCTGTACGAATAAAGCCCGGGGCAACCACATTGGTACGAATATTACGCGAGCCCAGCTCTTTTGCTATCGATTTTGAAAAACCAATGATACCTGCTTTAGAGGCCGCGTAATTTGCCTGGCCCGCATTGCCCTGTACGCCAACAACCGAACTTAAGTTTATAAATACACCGTAGCGGTTCTTCATCATAATTTTCGATGCGGCTTTAGTTGTATTAAAGATGGATTTAAGATTTACGTTGAGCACCTCATCCCAGTTTTCTTCTGTCATGCGCATCAATAAGCCATCTTTGGTAATACCGGCATTGTTAACTACAATATGTATAGTGCCAAAATCGGCAACAATATCGGCTATTAGTTTTTCGGCTTCCAGATATTTGGAGGCATCAGAGCGGTAACCTTTAATTTTGGTGCCAAATTGTTGCAGTTCCTGTTCAAGGGCAAGGCCTTTTTCAACAGACGATAAATAAGTAAAAGCAACGTTAGCCCCATGCTCCGCAAATTTTTCGGCAATTTTTCGACCTATTCCCTTTGATGCGCCCGTTATTAATGCGGTTTTTCCTTCAAGTAGTTTCATGGCGATATCTAATATGATGTTTGAGGGCGTGAAGTTAGAATTTTTTCATAATTTATTTTAAAGGAAGTAAATCTTGTATATCAGCTTACGCACTACTTTTTGAAATTAACGCTAACTCTGGTTCTTATCTATAATTCTTTGCCCACTTTCTGTTATCTATCTTCGGACTTTCCATGTTAAATCACTACTTTTGCACCTCACAAATAATTTCAATGAGCAGTACTGTTTCTATAAAAAACGCTTTAATTTCTGTCTATTATAAAGATAACCTCGATCCAATTATTCTTGAATTACACCGCCTGGGTGTAAAAATATACTCAACAGGTGGCACAGAGCAATTTATCCGTGATTTGGGTGTTGACGTAATTGCCGTAGAGGACCTCACATCTTATCCGTCGATATTAGGTGGCCGTGTAAAAACATTGCACCCCAAAGTTTTTGGAGGTATTTTAGCCCGTCGTGGTTTTGAAAGTGACGAACAACAAATACTTCAATATGATATTCCTGAAATTGACCTTGTTATTGTTGATCTTTACCCTTTTGAAGAAACAGTACGATCAGGCGCAAGCCCCGAAGATACTATTGAGAAAATAGACATAGGCGGTATTTCGTTAATTCGCGCTGCTGCTAAAAATTATAAGGATGTGGTTATACTGGCATCAAAAGATGATTATAGCGAACTCGAAAATATCCTGAAAACTCAAAACGGCACCACTACGATTGATCAGCGTCGAAAATTTGCTAAACAGGCATTTAACATTACTTCGCATTATGATACTGCTATATTTCAGTATTTTAATACAGAAGAACCACAACCGGTATTTAAGCAAAGCATCCAAAATAGCCAGGTTTTACGCTACGGCGAGAACCCTCATCAAAAGGGTTTTTTTTATGGCGATCTGGATGCCATGTTTACCAAACTTAACGGCAAAGAGCTATCGTATAACAACCTGGTTGATGTTGATGCCGCTGTAGCCCTGATAGACGAGTTTGCGGAGCCAACCATCGCGATATTGAAACATACCAATGCCTGTGGAATAGCTACCCGTACCTTTATTAAAGAAGCTTGGCTTGATGCTTTGGCATGCGACCCGGTTTCGGCCTTTGGCGGAGTTATTATTGCCAATGATGAAATAAACGAAGAAACCGCCGCCGAGATAAGCAAGCTGTTTTTTGAAGTGTTGATAGCACCAGCTTATACCGATGATGCTTTAAAATACCTTACTGAAAAGAAAAACCGGATTATTTTGATCCGTAACAAGGTGGAACTCCCGGCTAAACAATTTAAGACGTTGTTAAACGGCGTAATAGAACAGGACAAGGATGCCGCTATGGAAGGCCCGGCACAAATGAACCCTGTTACAACGAGGCAGCCTACCGAACACGAACTTCGCGATCTTTTTTTTGCTAATAAGGTTGTAAAACATACCAAATCAAATACCATTGTTTTTGTAAAGAACAATACGCTAATAGCAAGTGGCGTTGGGCAAACATCGCGTGTAGACGCATTGAAACAGGCCATAGTAAAGGCACATGCCTTTGGCTTCGATTTGCAAGGCGCGGTAATGGCATCAGATGCTTTTTTTCCATTTAATGATTGTGTTGAAATTGCCGCTGATGCGGGTATAACCGCCGTATTACAACCCGGAGGCTCTATTAAGGATCAGGATTCTATAAAAATGGCTGATGAAAAAGGTATATCTATGGTAATGACCGGGGTACGCCATTTTAAACATTAAATTTATTCTGGTTGCACAATAATTTTGTTTGACAGGTAAATGATGTAAAGCCCTTTTTTTTTATAAACTTTGCAAATTAATTGATACGATAGCAAATGGGTTTATTTAATTTTTTTACGCAAGAAATTGCCATTGATTTAGGTACAGCAAATACCCTCATTATACATAATGATAAAGTTGTGGTTGATGAACCATCTATTGTAGCTTTTGACCGAACCACCAATAAGGTTATTGCTATCGGCCGTCAGGCTATGCAAATGGAAGGTAAAACGCACGACAATATACGTACCGTAAGGCCGCTTAAAGATGGTGTAATTGCCGATTTTAATGCTGCGGAACATATGATACGTGGCATGATCAAGATGATTAACAAAGGCAAAGGCTGGTTCTTTCCCTCGCTGCGTATGGTGATCTGTATCCCATCAGGCATTACCGAGGTTGAAAAACGTGCCGTACGCGATTCTGCCGAAATTGCCGGTGCTAAAGAAGTTTATTTGATACATGAGCCAATGGCTGCCGCCGTTGGTATTGGCATTGATGTGGAAGAACCTATGGGCAACATGATCATCGATATTGGTGGTGGTACAACTGAAATCGCGGTTATCGCGTTATCCGGTATTGTTTGCGATCAGTCGATCCGCGTGGCGGGTGATAACTTTGACTCGGATATTGTACAATACATTCGCCGCCAGCATAACATTATGATAGGCGACCGTACAGCAGAGAAGATTAAAATAGAAGTTGGAGCCGCTTTACCGGAACTTGCAGAGCCCCCCGCAGATTTTGCCGTTCAGGGCCGCGATCTGATGACCGGCGTTCCTAAACAGATCACCGTGTCTTACACTGAAATTGCACACTGCCTTGATAAATCAATTTCTAAAATAGAAGAAGCTATTTTAAAAGCATTGGAAATTACTCCACCCGAACTTTCGGCCGATATTTACCAAACCGGAATATACTTAACCGGTGGCGGGGCCTTGCTTCGTGGCCTGGATAAACGAGTGGCAGCAAAAACAAAATTACCTGTACACGTTGCCGAAGACCCATTGCGTGCAGTTGTACGCGGTACAGGTATTGCACTTAAAAATATAGGGAATTTTAAATTTTTAATGCAATAGGTATCGAGTTATTCTTTAGTAAGTTATTTGCTTTGTTATACTTTTTAAATAACTCAATAACCAATACCTCAATAACATCATCATATGCGTAACCTATTGATCTTTATCAGCAAGTACAACGCATTTTTTTTGTTTGTTATTTTCGAGATTTTTTCATTGTGGATATTGGTTAATTACAATTCTTTTCAAAGGGCAACCTATATTAGTTCATCCAACGAGATAACGGGCGAAGTTTATGCCCGGGTGAGCCAGGTAAAAGGCTATCTATCTTTGGGCATAGTTAACGATAGCCTTTCGGCAGAAAATGCCAGGCTGCGTAATCAACTCAAGTCGTCATTTTATATTGATACTTTGGCAAAGCATAAAGTTAATGATACTGTTTATAAACAGCAGTACGCATACATTGTAGCTAAGGTAATTAACAATTCTACCAACCGGCGTAATAATTATATTACCATTAATAGGGGTAGTAAAGATGGTATCACCAAAGATATGGGTGTTATTTGCGGCGATGGGGTTGTAGGCACTGTGGTTAATACTACCGATCATCTGGCTAACATACAATCGGTATTACACAAAAGCTCTTTAGTAAGTGCCATGCTTGCCGATACAAAAAGTGTATGCTCGTTTAAATGGGGTGATGACCTTGATCCACATAAAGGGATCTTGTTTGATATATCAAACAGTACCAAACCCAAAATAGGCGAAATGATTGTTACGTCCGGATATTCCTCTTTCTTCCCTATGGGCGTAGTTATTGGTAAGGTAAGCAGCTTTAACACCAAAGAGGGTACACTAAATATAGCTTTATCGGTTGATTACTCCCGGCTTAATTATGTGTATGTAATTAATAATAAATTTGCGCAGGAGCAGATTCAAGTAGAGGCCCAACGGAAAAAAGATGAGTAGAGTTATCCTGATCAATCTGATACGTTTTATAGTGCTTACTTTTATGCAGGTTTTTCTGTTTAAAAACTTTTCGCTGTATGAGCTCTCTACTCCATACATTTATATCCTTTTTATTTTATTGCTGCCTTTTGAAACACCCAACCTAATATTGTTCGTACTTGCTTTTATACTGGGCATAACTATTGATGCTTTTTATGATACACCCGGCTTGCATGCGGCTTGCTGCATCTTACTGGCATTTGTACGTATATTATTTATCAATATAACGGTGCAAAAAGACGGCTTTGATAATGAACCCGAACCTACCTTAACAGTGATGGGTTTCCGCTGGTTCCTGGCATATGCCTTTATATTAACCCTTTTTCATCATTTTTTACTATTTAATCTGGAAGTTTTTCGTTTTTCTGAACTTCAATATACTTTATCACGATTTGTTTTAAGTTCGTTATTTACAGTATTTTTGATAATGATTTCTGGATTGTTGTTTTTCAGGAAAAAGGAACGTTAATGAATAGTTTTTTTGAGCGGCGATACATTATACAGGGTATTTTTATTATAATGGCTTTGGGCCTGCTCACACGTTTATTTTATATCCAGATAATAGATGACCAGTATACATTGTCGGCTAACAATAATGTTATACGTAAGGTTATTGAGTTTCCCAGCCGTGGGCCCATTGTAGATAGAATGGGTAAAATTTTAGTTCAGAATGATCTGATCTATGATATTATGGTGACTCCCCGTCTTGTAAAACCATTTGACACCCTTAAATTTTGCAAATTAATAGGGATAGATAAAGAAGGTTTTTATAAACGTTGGAAAAAAGCCATGAGCTATTCCCGCAATTTAAACTCTGTGTTCGAAAAACAGCTTCCGGTTGCATTATATCAGGCATTTCAGGAGCATTTATTCGAGTTTCCGGGCTTTTTCTCCCAATTGCGTACGGTGCGTACTTATCCCGATTCTGTAGCCGCACAGTTTTTAGGATATATTGGCGAGGTAACAGATAAAGATATTGAACAATCAAACGCCTATTACCGCCCCGGAGATTACATAGGGCGTACCGGCGTTGAAAAGGCTTACGAAAACTTATTACGGGGCCAACGTGGCGTTAAAAATATATATGTTGATTCTAAAGGTGTTTCCAAAGGTTCTTATTTAAACGGGACTTATGATACCGCTGCAGTTTCGGGCGAGCGGCTTACCTCATCAATTGACCTTCGTATTCAAAAATTAGGTGAGAAATTAATGAAAGACAAGGTGGGGAGCATTGTAGCTATTGAACCTTCAACCGGCGAAATTTTATGCTTTGTAAGCGCGCCAACATATGATCCTAACCTGCTTGTGGGGCGCGAGCGTGGCAGTAATAGCGTTAAGTTAAATCAAAATCCGTATAATCCACTTTTTATTCGGCCAATAATGGCATATTACCCTCCGGGCTCATCATTTAAGCCCCTAAACGCGCTAATTGGCTTGCAGGAAGGTATTATTAATCCGCAAACTACTTTTTATTGTTCGGGGGTATATTGGGCAGGTAATCACCCGGTGGCATGTACCCACGTACATGGGGAGACTAATCTTACCCTGGGGATAGCCGGATCATGCAATGTGTTTTTTGATAATGTTTTTAATAAGCTGATCAATTTAAATGGCTACAAAAACATAGAACAAAGTTACATTGACTGGAAAATGAGAGTAAATAAATTTGGGTTTGGTGTTAAACTTAACATTGATATGCCTAATGAGCGCAAGGGGTATGTACCGAGCGCGGCTCATTATAATAAAGTATATGGTGCACGGCACTGGAATGCAAATACCATTATTTCATTAGGTATAGGGCAAGGCGAATTGTTGGCAACACCCATGCAAATGGCTAATATTGAGTGCATTATTGCTAACCATGGGTTTTATTATAAACCACATTTAATTAAGGCCATTGGCGATAAAAAAATCATCAAAAATGAGTTTACCCAAAAAAACGATGTAGGGATTGACGGCCAATATTTTGAACCGGTAATTGAGGGTATGCAGCAAGTGGTGGAGAATGGTACAGCCCGGGGCTCCAAAATACCAGGTATTATAATGTGTGGTAAAACGGGTACCGTACAAAACCCGCATGGTAAAAACCACTCGGTATTTGTAGCATACGCGCCGCGCGATAACCCTAAAATAGCAATTGCCGTAGTAGTTGAAAACTCTGGTCAGGGTGCCGAATGGGCCGCGCCTATTGCCAGCTATATCGTTGAAAAATATTTAAAAGATAGTACTACAACCCGGCCGTCTGGCAGAACTATTACCTGGTTGAGAGAGCAAAATCTGTTACCAGAATTAAAAACAGATGCAGAGAACAAGCAGAGAAATGCAAAAAGCGATTCCCTGAAAAAGGCGATAAGGGACAGTATAAAAAATAAAGACAGGTTAAAGAGTGTATCACATAAAATTAAAAGGCCACAAAACGGGCAATTAGCTGCCATACAGTTAAAAAGAAAGGATCATGAATAATCAGCGAAGTTTCTTTTTTAATGTAGATTGGGTAACCGTATTACTCTACCTCACTTTATGCATAATTGGTTGGTTCAATATACATGCGGCCGTTTTTGACGAAGCCCATCCTAGTATTATTGATATGAAAACTAATTATGGCAAGCAATTCATTTGGATCCTATCAGGTGTTACTTTGGGAGGGATAATCCTCTTGCTTGATAACCGTTTTTTTCAAGCACTCGCCCCTGTTTTTTATGGCATCACTATATTTTTACTAATACTGGTATTAATTATAGGCCGCAATGTAGGTGGTAACCAGGCTTGGATATCTATCGGGATATTTAGATTGCAACCCTCCGAATTTGCTAAATACACAACATGTTTGCTGTTAGCCAGGTATTTAAGCGGCGTAAATATCCGCATAATGGAATTGAAATCGTTCCTGACGGCCGGGGCAATCATATTAGTACCCATGTTGCTCATCAAATTACAGCCCGATGATGGCTCTACCCTGGTTTTTTGTTCGTTGATATTTGTGCTGTTCCGCGAAGGTTTATCCTCTAAGTTTTTGATACTTGGCGGTTTATTTATTTTTTTGTTTATTTTCTCTTTAATGTTTAAGATGGTGTATGTAATGGGCGCGCTATTAATTATAGCGGGTGCAATTATCGCTATTGTTAAACGCAACCGTCGGATGGCCATAACTGTGCTGGCGGGTTTGTTATTATCACTCGCGTTTGTATTAGCTGTGCCGTTTATATATCAGCATGTTATTAAAGAGCATCAGCGTGTACGGATTGACGAGTGGCTGGGTCTGGCATCAGATCTTAAAAAAGCAGGGTATAATGTTCATCAATCTAAAATTGCTATTGGTTCGGGAAAGCTTTGGGGCAAAGGGTATTTAAAAGGCACTCAAACCCGTTTCTCTTTTGTACCTGAGCAAAGTACTGATTTTATTTTTTGTACCGTAGGCGAAGAATGGGGCTTTGCCGGCTCAGTTGTAGTTATAGGTTTGTATCTGTTTTTAATATTAAGAATTATATACCTGGCCGAACGACAGCGATCGCCATTTTCCAGAGTATATGGATATGGTGTGGCGTGTGTTATTTTCTTCCACTTTTTCATTAACATCGGCCTAACTATTGGCGCTGTTCCGGTTATTGGCATACCGCTGCCTTTTTTTAGTTATGGCGGTTCTTCGCTATGGAGTTTTACTTTCCTGCTTTTTACGCTACTAAAGCTCGATTCAAACAGGATGGGTATAGCTTAGTATTTAAGCAAACCTGCGCTTTAATAAGCTATAAAATTTATCTGCGGTGGCTTGTTTTGCAGGCCAGTTGTTTTTAGTTATGTAATTGATCTTCAAAAACTGGTCCGCTTCTTCTAATTTGTTAAAGCGGTTCAATATTTCAATAGCTTCGCTATAGGCCATACTGTAACCATTAAACAAATCCTTAACAAAAAGCATTTTATCATTTAAGTTAATCGCTGTTTTCAGATCTTTTACCGGTTGCAGCTCAAGGTTATCCGCGCGACTTAACGAGGGGGGTAATTGTGCCGAAATTGCTTGGTTTAATGTGGGTGCCTTTTCGGTTATGGGTTCGTTTAAAATAACCGTTGGCGTAATTACATCAGGCTCATTAATAGGTAATACTGTTTCTGGCTGAACCGAGGGTGTAATCGGTTCATCAGCAATAACGGGTTGCGGAATTTCGTAGGTGGCATCCGTAACATCTTCCGGCTTTTCTACGAGTTGATCATCCTGCTTTACCTCAGCATCTAAATAAAGTTCCTTTTTTTCAACCGGCTGAATAATGGCTTTATGAACAACCGGTTCAAAGTATTTTATAGCGGGAGCCTTATTTACAGTTTTATCGGGCTTAATGAGGTGCCCATTTAACTTTCTTAAAATTTCGGTATGCTCTTTTAAGAAATTGGCATTGGCAATAAAAAGTTCTAATTCAAGATCATTGATATCAGTTGCATTTTTTTCAAAAAAACTGTATTGGTCATGGAGTTCATTTAATATAACGCCTATCTTTTTTAAAATATCCTGATGCTGCATACCTATTTTAACGTGTAATGTTGGTAAAATACTTATTCAAAAATACCATTTAATTCTGATATTAGGGGCTTAGTTTCTGATAACATGTTATTTAGCGAAGATGTTTTTAAGCGGCGTAGTGAATTTGGCGGGAGTATTGAATTAATATGCGGTTCCATGTTTTCGGGCAAAACCGAGGAGTTAATAAGGAGGTTACGGCGTGCCCAAATAGCTAAACTGAATGTGGAGATTTTTAAACCCCGAACAGATGTTCGCTACGATGAAAACGCAGTAGTATCTCACGATCTTAATTCTATACAATCAACCCCGGTTGATAATTCTTCGTCTATTTTGTTACTAGGCGGCAATACACAGGTTGTAGGTATTGACGAAGCCCAGTTTTTTGACGAGGGTTTGCCCGATGTATGCAATATATTGGCTAACAAAGGAGTAAGGGTTATTGTTGCAGGTTTAGATATGGATTTTTCTGGTAAACCATTTGGCCCTATGCCCGCTATGATGTCAATTGCAGAGTCTGTTACTAAGGTTCATGCTGTTTGTGTAAAATGCGGTAATCCTGCGCAGTATTCTTATCGGTTAGTGCCTAATGGTTCTCAAATATTAGTTGGTGAAAAAGAAACCTATGAACCCCGTTGCCGGATATGCTATAACCTGCTTTAAATTGTAGCAGACTAACTTTCTTCTCTTTTTACAAGTAAAACTTCATCCCCATCAAGGCGCAAATAACCATAATCATAGCAAAAATTATATTTTTTACCGGTTTGTGTTTGATATACTGAAGTAATATAATCAAAATTGAAACCTTTGGCAGATAGTTTTTTGAGGGTTGTTTTGTTTTTACCTGCCGGGTTAAGTTCTTCAAGTATACGGCGGTTACGTTTAAGTATATTATTAATGTTCCGAACCATGTTATAGCTGTCGCTGTTTAGCTGGTTGTTATAATTATTGCGGCATTGGTCGTTACAAAACTTTTTATCGGCACGGCCATGCAATATTTGATTACAGTCCAGGCAATATTTTTCTTCGGGCATAAAAACGATTTGTTATAAAGGTAATAAATTTTTACTCACTTGCAAACGCTTACAAACGAATATTGTCGATTATAAATGTTTAATAACCGTGTAACACAAAGTCGACAGCGCATCTTTGTAGAAACGAATATTAAACATTAAACTTTATAAAAATGAGCAATTTAAAAAACAGTGTTCGCCTGGTAGGTAATTTAGGTATGGATCCCGAAGTAAAAAATTTTGACAATAATCGCAAACTTGCGCGATTATCATTAGCCACTAACGAAACCTACAAAAATGATAAAGGCGAAAAAGTTACAGAAACACAATGGCATAATATTATTATATGGGGAGCACAGGCCAAGCTTGCCGAAGATCTTCTAAAAAAGGGCGATGAGGTATTAATTGACGGTAAATTAGCCAGCCGAAGTTATACCGACAAGGAAGGTTTAAAACGATATGTTACCGAAATTGTAGTTAATGAGTTTTTAAAGGTTGGGGTCAGGTAAAGCAACAAGTCAAATTGTGTGGGTTTAACGCCTTTACGTTATGGTCAAGGTAAAAAATATGGCTCTTGGTAGTGGCGGAACCGATACCACCTACTAAGAGCTACAAAATTATTATTGATGGGCCATATGAATTGTACTAAGGTGTACTTAAAGCAACTGGCAACACCTTACCATTAAAAAAGCGATGCCCGCTAAGGGCAAAATCGGCGATGTATTTACCCATTTCAAACGCCATTACGGGCGATTCATAACCAGGGAATGCCTTTTCCAGCATCTCTGTTTGGGCAGAGCCTAGCGCCAGGCAGTTTACCTTAATCTGTTTATCTGCAAGTTCCAGGGCCAGACATTCGGTAAGCGTATGCAGCGCTGCCTTACTGGCTGAATAAGCCGCTAATCCTATAAATTTAGCACTCCCCTGAAAAGCTCCCATACTGCCTATATTTAAAATATGCGAGCCTTCTGCCATTAATGGCACCAATGCCTGAATGATACGCACATGGCCTATATAGTTACTTTGCAACATCTCTACAAAATCTATCTCCAAAAGTTCGGCAAAGGGTTTATTAATCAATACGCCGGCATTGTTTATCAACACGTCTATTTGGCTATTAAACCTTACGGCGATAAACTCTACCAAGTCTTTATAATCATCGTGTACAATATCAAACGCTACCGGGAATAAAACACATTCAGGGTTTAATCCTTGCGCAATTTCTAACAACCGCGAAAGCTTATCTTCAGAGCGCGCAAGGGCTATTACCTGGTGTTTGCCGGATAAAATTAACTCTAGCACAGCCTCAAATCCAACACCGCTACTGGCACCGGTTATAACAATATTCATAGAATAGTTAGGTTGATAGTTAAGTTTATTAATTATAGTTGCTCATTAGTTTCCTGGGCAACGGGCAGCCCTTCTTGCAGTCTGCTTGGGCGTATAACATAATAAACACCCAGCAAAGACACCAATAGTGAAATTATAAAAAATGTTATAGGTAAAAATACCGCCAGCCCTTCGTCCATCGGAAACACGCTTGTAAGTTTAAGAAAAACAGCTTCGCGCGCACCGGCACCGCCAATATTCACAGGCAAAACTGCCGCCAAGGCCGAAATTAGAAACGATAAAAGATATGGTGCGTATTTATCGTGAAAATCCTGACCAAATAAAATAAATATTGCTGCCAAAACCTGTAATGATTGTACTAGCACCGCTTTTGCATGGGCTTCAAAAAAATGCCTGGTATAGTCTCTAAAAAACATGTAGGCAACAAAATAATAAATTACCGAGCCTGTCATAAAAATCCCAAAAGGTATTGCAAAATGGATATCTATTTGCGGTATAAAAAATATAAGCGCTACCGTGATTAGTCCAATGGCCCACAGGCCGCTTAATCGGTCAAAAATAATGGCCCAAAATACTTTTTTTGCTGGCAGTTTAAAGGTTTTATTAAGCAGGTATATTTTATATCCATCGCCGCCAATGCCCCCTGGAAGTAGCAAATTATAAAATAAGCCAAATAAATATAGCCTGAAATTAAATTTGGGGTCTAGCTTTAAACCAATAGATCTGAAAAAGCTTAACAACCGCCAGGCCGCCACTACTACCGAGGTCATAAAACATCCGAGGGCAGCAAGCATCCACCAATAGTTGGCATGTATAAGCCTAAGTTTTACCTTTTGCAGTGGCACCTTACTAAATACATAGTACAACAGTAGCGATGTAATAATGACCTTTAATGCCAGTTTAGTAATACTCCAAAGAGTATTTTTTAGTGTTTTTGGTTTATTGGTGGCTGTAATGGTATCCAGGTCTTCAACCAAGTACGAGTCTGATGGGTCAAATGATCCGGGTATTTGCTCATCATATATTTTGCGTTTCTGCTTGTCACTCAATGTTTGATAAGCCAATTCCACTTCAGGGTTATTGTTACTTACTGTAGCAGCCTTAATTTTATCATAGGCTTCGCTAATGTCGCTTGGAGTAGCGTTACTAGTGATCCCAAGTATAGCGTAGTAGTCTTTGTCAACCATTTGTTTTTTACAGGTATTAAAAATTTAAAAGGAAAATGCCCAATAAGTGCAAAGCTAATAAAAACCTTATATCCAAAAGTTAAGATTTGTTAAGTACAAAACTTTGACCATAAGATACTGATTATAACAAACCGTTAATATTAAAGTTATATTTTTGCGCAAATAAAAAGCGGTATGTCAAAAGTTAAAGTTGGCCTGGTGCAAATGTCATGCACGGCAAGTAAGCCCGATAATTTGAATAAAGCAATTACCAAAATAAGAAAGGCAGCCAGCAATGGTGCCCAAATTATTTGTTTGCAAGAGTTATTTACCTCCCTCTATTTTTGTGATGTTGAGGATCATGATAATTTTCAGCTTGCGGAGGCCGTTCCAGGGCCATCAACAGATGAGCTATCAAAGGTAGCTGCCCAATTGGGCGTAGTTATTATTGCTTCCTTGTTTGAGAAACGCGCCCAGGGGCTTTACCATAATACAACTGCTGTATTAGATGCCGATGGCAGTTATCTGGGAAAATACAGAAAGATGCATATCCCTGATGACCCGGGTTTTTATGAGAAATTTTATTTTACGCCCGGTGACCTTGGCTATAAAGTATTTAAAACCAAATTTGCAACCATCGGTGTGTTGATATGCTGGGATCAATGGTATCCGGAAGCGGCGCGTATCACTGCTTTAATGGGTGCCGAAATTTTATTCTACCCCACGGCTATAGGCTGGGCAACCACGCAGGACGAAGCCATCAATACTGAGCAGTACAATGCCTGGCAAACCATTCAAAGATCGCACGCGGTTGCTAATGGCATACACGTTGTAAGTGTGAACAGGGTTGGCGAAGAAGCCGGTGTTAAATTTTGGGGAGGCTCATTTTTTGCCAATCCATTCGGAACATTATTGTACAAAGCCTCGCATGATGAGGAAGAAGTAACTGTAGAAGAACTTGATCTGGATAAAACAGATTACTACCGTACCCACTGGCCGTTTTTGAGGGACAGGAGAATTGATTCATACCAACCAATTACAAAACGACTTTTAGATGAAGAGTAATACTTCAGATCATACGGCTTTAACGGGTTTCTATTTCCCCGCCGAATGGGACAAGCATACTGCTACCTGGTTGAGTTGGCCGCATAAGGAGGAATCCTGGCCGGGGAAAATAGAAGCTATATACCACCCTTATTGCCTATTTATTAAAGCGATAAGCGAAGGCGAGCTAGTGCGCATCAATGTAGCTGATGCAAAGATGGAGGCCTTTGCTAAAAACGAGTTGTTAAAAGTTGGTGTTGTTTTGGGCCGGGTACAATTTTTCCATTTCGAAACTAATGATGCATGGTGCCGAGATCATGGGCCGTCATTTTTGATAAACCCAGGCACTCAACAGAAAGTTATTGTTGACTGGGGCTATAACGCCTGGGGAAATAAATATCCTCCATTTGATTTAGACGATGTAATCCCGACTAAAATTGCTAACCACTTCAATTTATCCGTTTTTAACCCCGGCATTGTAATGGAAGGTGGTTCGGTCGACTTTAACGGCGCAGGGACTATTTTAACAACTACCGCTTGTTTACTTAATAAAAATCGCAACTCACACCTCAATAAGCAACAGATAGAAACTTATTTACATAACTACTACGGTGCCGAGCAAATTTTATGGCTCGGTGATGGTATTGTTGGCGATGATACCGATGGGCATATTGATGATATTACCCGTTTTGTAAACAATGATACCGTTGTTACTGTTGTGGAAGAAAATAAGAACGATGATAACTATCACATGCTTCAGGAAAATTTACAGACCCTAAAAACCATGCGGCTGATAAATGATAAACAATTGAATATTGTGGAATTGCCCATGCCAGCGGCAGTTGTGTATGATGGGCAACGTTTGCCTGCATCGTATGCCAATTTTTATATCGGCAACTCGGCTGTGGTGGTACCAACTTATCGTGATAAGAACGATGACAGAGCATTGCAAATTATACAGGAATGCTTTACTGACCGAAAGGTAATAGGTATTGATTCAACCGATATAATTTGGGGATTAGGAAGTTTCCATTGCTTAAGCCAGCAAGAACCCGAAGTATAAACTATCAACTAAACTAAATATAAAACACACAAAACAATGTCAGCATTATATCCATTAAAATTTAAAACTATTTATAAAGACAAAATTTGGGGCGGCAACAAAATCAAAACCTATTTGGGTAAAGATTTTTCGCCTCTGCCAAACTGTGGCGAAACCTGGGAAATATCTGGTGTAAAAACAGATGTATCGGTAGTGGACAGTGGTGCCTTTGAAGGAGAATCGTTAGCAGGCCTTTTAGAAAAATATAAAGAGGAGCTGGTTGGCAAAAAAGTATATGACCGGTTTGGCAATATCTTTCCCTTATTGGTAAAGTTTATCGACGCTAATGATTGGTTATCTATCCAGGTTCATCCTAATGATGAGCTTGCAAAACAGCGGCATAACTCGTTTGGTAAAACAGAAATGTGGTATATCATTGAGTCTGATCCGGGTTCGACTTTAATTGCCGGATTTAATCAACCGCTGGATGAAAAAATATATCTCGATAAATTAAACAGCGGCCATTTAATGGATATTTTGAATAAGGAAACAGCAAATGCCGGCGATGTTTTTTTCTTACCGGCGGGCCGTGTACATACCATAGGTAAAGGTTTACTTTTAGCCGAGATACAGCAAACATCGGATATCACTTACCGGATATATGATTTTGACCGTGTTGATGATAAAGGAAATAAACGCGAGCTACATACGGAAGAAGCCCTAGCAGCTATTGATTATAAACAATATCCGGATTATAAAACCAAGTATGAGGCCCGGGAAAATGCAGATGTGAATGCCGTAATGTGTCCTTACTTCACAACTAATGTGATGGCATTTACCCATGATACAGCAAAAGATTATTCAACCCTTGATTCGTTTGTGATACACGTATGTGTAGAAGGAGCCTACACCATAATACATGAGAACGAAAATTATAATGTAAAAATGGGGGAATGTATTTTATTGCCAAAAGCAATAAACCAAATACAAATACAAACTACAAATGGATTTAAAATTCTGGAAAGTTATATAGCTTAACTAGTAACAAAAAAAGGCTTAAACAAATGTTTAAGCCTTTTTTTGTTATAAGATTTGAGGTTACGCAGCTAAAGCGAAAAGCTCTTCCATCTTGTCACGGGTAACTGGTTTTACAACGTAATCAGAAATATCAGAAATATTTTTTGCACGGTTAATATCTTCTTCATTTATAGAAGAGCTCACCATATATATGTGGATTTTTTTACCCAACTGTGGTTTAATTTTCGCATAGTTATCCATAAAATCCCAACCATCCATTACTGGCATGTTCATGTCTAAAAAGATAACATCGGGTAAATTATCAGCATTATCAGGATTTATTAAAAAATCCATTGCCTCTTTACCATTAGGAAATTCAATTAGATTGGGGCAGAGTTGCTTTAAGCTGTTTATTCTCTTAAGACCATAGACGTAAATCTTATCATCATCTATGATACATACTGTCTTAGCTTTTTTTATCAGGTTCATTTTGGGTGTTGGATTATAATAACCTTATAGTAAATTTTGTGCCAAAGTTTACAGCGCTTTCAATTTTTATACAACCGCCTAAAGATTCGATCTGATTCCGGGTTAAAAACAAGCCTATTCCCCGGGCATCCGGATTGTTATGGAAGGTTTTATACATACCAAAAACTTTATCGCCGTTCATCTGTAAATCAATTCCCAAACCATTGTCTTCAACCGTTAAATAACTGTCCCCATTTTCTTTATAGCTCCTGCAAAGTATTTTAGGGTCACGATCAGGGTGTTTATACTTTATCGAATTTGTGATCAGGTTTAAAAAAATACTTTCCACATATACAGGTACATAATCAATTGTTGGGCATAATGAAAAGTCGGAACTGATTTCTGTTTTTGTTTCGGCGATAAGTGTTTTTAATGCTTTTAAAGTGTTTTTAAACACACTATTAAAATCAACAGGCTTTAAGTCCTTATTAATTTGAGTTTGTATTTTAACGGCCTCGTTTAAATGATCAATGGTAAGAGATAAGTTTTCACTGATAGAGCGGATATTGTTAAAGATTACCTTTTGTTCTTCTACAGAATCCTCATGATCATATAAGTTTACCATAAACTGTAAGTTGCCTGAGTGCGAACGCAAGTTGTGGGATACAATATGGGCGAAATTTTGTAACCTTTTATTTTGATCGTTTAAAAGATCAAGCGAGTTTTGAAATTCAATTTCAGCACGTTTTTTTGCATCAATATCAGTAATAGCACCTATCATCCGCACTGGCTTGCCATTTTTATCCAACCAGGCCTTACCAGAACTTTCAAACCAGCAATAAGCACCGGCTTTATTAAGCATACGAAACTCAACTTTATAAGGGGTTTGATTTTTAAGATGATTTTGGAAAGCATTGTAAACAACTTCACGATCATCAGGATGCACCAACTGATCAATAAAATAAGTGTAGCTTGTGTCTATTTCGCCATAATTATAACCTAATAACTGACAGAATTTTGGCGACCACCAGGCTACATTGGTTTCAATATTGCGCTCCCATAATCCGGTGTCGGTGCTTTCAATTAAATTGTGGAGCTGATTATTCGCCGAATAATTATCAGCAAGCGTATCAAGCCATACGAGACTTTTATCATCAATAATTTTATTCTTCCCGTCTGGCATGGTTGCTTATAATATTAACTCAATGGCGTTTATTAATAATGTATATAAAATGTATTTAATTATAGACTTATAGCTACAACTTTGATATTAAAATATAACAATCTCAGTATCAATGTTATTATAAAACCATAATTTTGGAGATGGATATTGTAATCCATTGAATAATCGCAGTTTATAATTATTGCAAAACTATAAATATTAGTGGTACTGCAAAATTGGCGTCCAAATATTTGTTAATGCAACCGCTTGTCTATAAGGCCAGTTAATAAACACTACAAATTAGCGTCCATTTTTATCAGCATCGATCTTTTTTTATATTCTATATGCCTAAAACGGCCTTTAACTTGGCATAACCTGTTTTACTAACCGGTATTTTTGCTCCCGATTTAAGTATGGCGATATGAGAATCCTTTTCATAAGGGTCAATTCGGGTAATTTGTTGCACACTTAATATATAGGATCGATGTACGCGAACAAACTGCCGTGCATCAAGCGTTTGCTCAAAAAATCCCATGGTTTTATTTTTAAGAAATGAGCCTTCGTGCGTATGGATGCTTACATAATCATCATCAGCTTCCAGGTATAAAACATCCTGTACTGGGATAATCTTGACTTTGGTTCCGGTTTTAACTACAATCCTTTCGTGTTGCGCTGGCGATGCCGACACTGCTGAATTAAGAATATGGTTGGTGCTTTTTTGCAGTGAAGCGGCGGGGGTTTGATTGAGCCATTTATCAACTGCCTTAAAAAAACGTTCTTTACTAAAGGGTTTTAATAAATAATCAACAGCATGGGTTTCAAATGCTTTAATTGCATATTCGTCAAAGGCAGTAGTAAAAATTACCGATGGTGGGTTTTCTATCAGTTCAAGCATTTCAAAACCATTTATTTTAGGCATTTGTACATCCAGAAAAATAAGATCGGGTTGGTGCAGGTTAATGGCTTTTACACCTTCAAAGCCATCACCACATTCTTCCAAAAGCTCAATCTGCGGAAAATCCTGCAAATATTCTTTTACAATCAAGCGAGCCAGGGGCTCATCATCAATAATTAAAGCTCGTTTCATACCTGCGGTACCTTTATTATGGTTGTAAATAGATTATCCTCTGCATGGGTTTCTACCAGGTCGTTACGGTCAAATATTAAATGCAAGCGGCGCTGCACCCCTCTCAAGCCGAAGCCAGTACCGTGCCGCGGGCGGCTGGTTTGTTTGTCGTAGGGATTTTGCACCATCAAAACTAAATAATTGTCTGTAACTTCGGCCCTGATACTAATTGTAACAGGTTCTATAGTATCATACAATCCAAATTTAATCGAATTTTCTACAATGGGCTGCAATAACATAGGCGGCAGCATGGTTGCACCACTTTTTTCATCGCAACTGATTTCGGCCGACAAGCGGTGCCCAAAGCGTACTTTTTCAATATCCAGGTAAAGTTGCAGATGCTGTAATTCTTCGGCTAATGTTACCGGTTCCTGGTCGTCTTTTTTTAAAGTCCCTCGCAAAAAATCAGATAGCTGATGAATCATTTTCCGGGCCTCATCGGGCCGTATACCTATAAGCGCGTTAATTGAGTTAAGGCTGTTGAATAAAAAATGCGGCTGTAGTTGTTGTCTTAAATTATACAGCTCGGCTTCGCGGGCAAGTTTTTCCGCATCGGCCTTGCGCCTTTCGTTTTCTTTCTGATCTTGCTGCGTATACCATACTACACTAACCATAGCCATGCAACCTATAGCTAAAAATCCTATAAAAAACCTAATAATTAATGATTGTGAAAAGAAAATCAGGTATATTTTGTCAGCAACTAAAAACGGAAGTGCCCACCTAGCTGCCAGTAAACATAAGCCAGATAACGTAGCGCACCATACCAGTAAATTTACATATCCTTTTGTACCGGGCTGATAATAACGCAGGTTATTATTAATGAGCCAACAAGCAGCTGTTAAAAGCAGCGTATTAATTACGCTATCAGTTAAAGCTATATACCAGTTAAACCCAAAACCTACAACTATATAAAATTGAATAGCCGCCCATGCCAGCCAACATGTGGCTAAAGCCCATCGAATTTTTGAAAATATTACAGATGTTGTGGCCAAAACTTATTTTTTTAACAAATAGAACCTACGGCTATTAATGCTGATTTATGATGTGCCCATTTAATATACAGGTCGGCATCCTGAGTTTCGTGTATGTTGTAATAAAGCTCGGTACCATCAGTTAATTCATTTAATTGGTTTAACTCGGGCACATCAATAAATTGCCATATAACCATTTGCTTTTGATGGTTGGTAAACCGATCCTGATTTTGCTGTCCAAGTGAGCGCGCTTTTTCAAGGGCTTGTTGTTCGGTTTCTGCACTGATAAGCCGCAACTGCTCATCAAATTGGGGTTGGTGGCTTCCCTCGCCGCTGATGATCTGAAAAACTAACTTTGCTATATACCAATTCATATAAGTTGATTTTTATAATTAATATTAGTAGCTGCGTATTTCAACACCAGCAAAAATGGAGGTACCTTTAAGCACCAAAACTTTATCGTTAGCAAGTTCGGCCCGGTTCCTTCGCTTATCATCGGTACCTGCAAAAAGGGCCACCATGTCTGATGTTACGTGCCAGTGCGGTGGTACAATTAGTTTTGTGCCACCAAATATTTGAGTAATCTCAATCACCACCCGGCCATTAATATCGGCTTGAGTAAAGTCTATTTCGGCACCGCCAAAAACATTTACAATATCACCGCCTTTAAAGTTTTTAGAAAGAATAGTTTTATTGATACCACCAAAAATGGATACTGCATCCAGATAATCTTCACCAATGGGTGATGCTGGAGGCGGCTGTGGGGTATATGCATAAGCCGAGGAGGCTGGTTCATCACTCATATTTACAGGTTCAACTATGGGCTCCTCCACTACGGTACGTTTGTCCCAATCGTAGTTTTTGCCCCAGTCTTTTTTATTCCAGTCTTGATTTTGGTTCCATTTTTTTCGCCCCCAACTTTTGTTCCTGCCTAATATCATTAAAATTCCAAATGTTATAATAATCATTGGCCAAATCAGGTTTGATAGGTTAGCTCCGGGTATAATATCGTCTAGCAAAAAAATAACACCAAAAATGATCAACAGAAATGATGATGGTTTTTTAAAATCGTGTTTACTACCTGTATATAAGCCTACAAGGATCAATATCATCGGCCAATCAAACAACCATGATGGAAAAAGAAACCCCGCGACCTGATGGAGTAGCAGCGCGCTGCCAACTATGAGTAGTATAAGCCCGGCCATCACTTTTCCTTTCCGGGGATTTTTAGGGTATTCTATATCGTTTTGCATTTTCTATTTCTTGATTTACAGATCAAAACTAAGGTAACATTACGGATGTAACAAAGCAAATTTGGTTATATGGGTTAGGTATTCGGTAAAAGCGGGTATTTTGTCGGTAAAGTAAGTGCCTAAACATTTACTTTATTGCCAAAATACATATCGTTATAATACAAGTTTATACGTTATTGATCAAATGCAAACCCGTTTCGACTGAAATTTAACGCAATCAAGTTTAACGCTAACAGCATTACTGGTGCTAAGCAAAAAAAATCCGCCATAACTAACAATGGCGGATTTGGCATAATATATATTGAGTTGATTATTGTTAAACTGCATTATGGCATTGATGGTGCATTTTTTGATGCCATTGTTTTCTCATTTCCCAACGCTCACGGCACCATCGGCTCTCTTTAAATATAATAAGGCGCAAGCCAATTGCAATTAACATAACAGGCCAGAAAAGGTATGCAATGTGGATGTTAACCGCCTGATCAAGCAAAAAAATGCTCCCGATAAAAATTAATGCAAATGCGCCAGGCCGGCTAAAATTATGTTTTATACCACTAACTAATCCTACTATAATTAATATTACGGGCCATGTAAAAAGCCAGTCCGGGAAGAATAAAAGATCTAAATTGCGTAACAAGTAGGCGCTTCCTACAGCCAATAAAAATAAACCGGTTAATAACCTTTTTTTGTACTGTTTGCTATTGTATTGAATATTGTTGCTCATTGTTTTATTATTATGATTCAAAACTAACCTGATACAGACAGTTGCACAAGCCATTTAAGGTGTATAGCTTTAACTTCTCGGTGAATGAAGGGTATTGATCGGTAAACTTTAAATTAGAATGTCCAATTTTATAGTGATCAATCGTTACGCAATAAAATATCATTATGGAAAATATAATCAGCACCGATGCCAGTCATCCAGTTAAAAAAATCGCCTTAACCTATATTAATGCTTTTGGCGAAAAGCAATATGAACAGATATGGGCTCTGTTAGACGAACGGATGACGTTTAGTGGCCCGATAATGACCTACCATAATGCCAGTGATTATTTGGCGGCGGTAAAAAAAATAGGGACAATTGTGACGAGCACCTTGGTAAGGCGCATATTTGCAGAGGGCAGCGAAGTATGCATTATTTACGATATGGTAACTGATAGCCCGGTTGGTATTGTGCCTTGTGTAGAGTGGTTAAATATTGAGGGGGGTAAAATAGTTGCTATTGAGCTTATTTTTGACCGGCATCGCTGGGCGGAAGCTATGGTAGAAATTGGGAAGCGTTTAAAACAAATTTCATAACTTAAATTTATTAAATGTCCAATTATTAAAAAACGGATCGTTATTAGGATATAAACAATTAAATTAAAGAAACCATGAACGAATTCACATTGATCTTCAGAAACGACCAAAATCCGGATGTTAAATTTTCGCCAGAGCAAATGCAGGGTGTATTGCAACAATGGAGAGATTGGATGGGTGGTATAGCCGCTCAAAATAAATTAGCTAACCCCGGCAACAGGTTGGGGTGGGATGCCAAAACAGTGCGCCCCAATAATGTAGTAACAGATGGCCCTTACGCCGAAATTAAGGAAATGATAAGCGGTTTTATTGTGGTAAAAGCAGACACGCTTGACGAGGCCACCGAGATTGCTAAAGGCTGCCCGGTATTAAAAATGAATGGCAGTGTTGAGGTTAGGAGCATCATTCCAACAAATATGTAATTTTACAGAAGCCCTTCCGGAGAAATATTGGAAGGGCTTTTAATATGCAAAACGATAAACAACTTATTCCGCATTTATTCAGAACGGAGTATAGCAAAATTACAGCTGTACTTTGCAAACTGTTTGGTATTGCCCATATTGAACTTGCTGAAGATATAGCCAGCGATACCTTTATGCAGGCAACCGAAACCTGGGGGTTGAAAGGCTTGCCCGAAAATCCTACTGCCTGGCTATACACCGTATCAAAAAACAAAGCAAAGGATTATTTGAAGCGGAATACGCTCTTTACCCAAAAGATAACCAGAGCCATTCAAAATGATCAAAACGAATGGTATGAGCTGGAGGTCGACCTGTCCAGTAAAAACATTAATGATAGTCAACTGCAAATGATGTTTGCCATTTGCCACCCCTGTATATCCGCAGAAGCGCAGATAGGGTTATCATTACGCATACTTTGCGGTTTTGGTATTGAAGAAATTGCCGATGCCTTTTTAACGAATAAGGAAACCATTAACAAACGCTTATTCAGGGCTAAAGAAAAACTGCGAACAGAGGAGGTAAAAATCGAGTTTCCTAAAATTAAAGAGATAAGCAAACGGTTAGATGCTGTTTTGATTACGCTCTATCTATTATTTAACGAGGGTTATTACTCGCTATCTAAAAACACAATCCTACGCAAAGACCTATGCCTGGAGGCAATGCGCCTTAATTACCTATTGGTTGCCAACCCAAATACCAATTTGCCTCCCGTAAATGCGTTGTTAGCATTGATGTGTTTCCATGCCTCGCGGTTTGAGGCCCGCACAGACCAGCATGGTGAGCCTGTTTTGTACGATGATCAGGATGTGAATTTATGGAACCAGGAATTGATTGCCAAAGGGGAGTTTTATTTAAATGAGGCAGCCTCTGGTAATAGTTTATCCAAATATCATCTGGAAGCGGCTATTGCCTATTGGCACACTAAAAAAAACAATACGCCAGAAAAATGGGAAAGCATTTTACAACTCTATAATAAACTGCTTATTATAGAATATTCGCCTATGGCCGCCCTTAACCGTACCTATGCCCTGGCCAGGGCAAGGGATAAAGCTGATGCTATTATTGAGGCGGAGAAATTAAACCTATCAGGCAATCATTTGTACTTTTCGTTATTGGGATATTTGTACACCGGAGCAAACAACATTAAAGCATTGGAAAATTACCGCATAGCACTTAAAATAGCAAAATCAGACGCTGATAAAGCAAGCATCAAAAAGCAGCTTGAACGAATCTTAGCAAACAAATAATAAGTATTTATTTATTATTACATTAGCTCCTTCTTTACCTAGAATCCTATGTATCGGCATTTATTTTTATCTGGCTTATTAGTTTTATTATTATTAGTATGTAAACCAAGTATTGCGCAAACAGCAGGAACACCAGGTAAAGACATTTCTAAGGTTATTTTTATTTGCACACCAAGCCGAGGAAAATTGTTAACACCACCGTTATATATAGTGTACGCACATAATAAAACATTTAAGGGATCTAGATTAGATAAAATAGACGCAAATATGATTAAATCAATTAATATCTTAAAGGATAGTATTTCCACCTGGAGATATGGCAAAGCAGCTAAAAATGGCGTTGTTGAGATTTATCTGAATGATGAAAAATACCCAAATGCTTACAAACTTTTAAAAGTAGATTCGGTCGAATTACATTAATTTATAACAAAACATCTGTATACCAACTACTTAACAATGTAAACACCAACGCTAAAATAGCCGGCAACGCTTGCTTAAAAAATATACCTCGGCCAACAGTAATTGCTCCATATACGCCCGCAATAATTACACAGCATAAAAAGAAAATAGCCACATCCACGCTCCAGTTAACATCGGTTATTAATAATGACCAGATCAAGCCTGCGGCTAAAAAGCCGTTATATAAACCCTGATTAGCTGCCATGTTTTTGGTAGGGCCAAAAAGCTCTGCCGGAAAGGATTTAAAAACCTGCCGGCCTTTTGTGTTCCATGCAAACATTTCTATCCATAATATGTACAAGTGCTCCAAAGCAACTAATGCGGTTAATATATGAGCCGTTAATTTCATGATGATGTATATTAGTTATAACGATTATATCTTTAGATAGTTGATACGAGACGGTTGCAAAATAAATCCCAGTTGATTTAGCTGAATATTTTCATTTTATTTTTTCCGCTTTGAACGTTTCATTTTACTTGTGTTTTTTTATTTTACCGTTTTTCAACCCCTTTTTTGCGGGCTATTGGGCAAAGGCTTTTCATTTTTTGATTGTGGTCTTCAAATACGGCAAGTATTGCGCTTGCTTTTTCTTCCTTACATTAGCTTCGGCAATCAATATTTTTAAGATTCTTAACAAAGCACTATTAATATTCAATAGATAATCCCTTTAATCCAATAAACCTACGGTTTGAAAATAAGCAATAAATCTTCGCCGGAAATTTCTGAAAGCCGACTTTCGTTTGTGTGAGCAATCATTATGCCCCTAGAGGCTACCAACCTTTTTGCATGGCTTCATTCACTAAGCTCTCTAATGACTTGGGATCACGAGATTCAATTATCTTATATTTTTTTTTATCCATTGTTTAAAGTTACTTTAATCTTTTGTAATGGCAATCTGATATTTATTTGTCCCCTAAAAACAATAAGCCCCGTAAATATTTAATTTACAGGGCTTTACTTTTATAGAGGCGGAATGGACGGGTCACGAACATCGTTCATAACTGTCTATATATCACATATTTATATTTTCAAATAATCAACTACTTTACGAATCACGCAATGGATAAATGATTCTAAATCGTTGGTATAAATATAGCAAATAAAGTAGAAGAAGAAAAGTAGAAATGTTTTTTATAGTCGAAGTACTGTTAAATATAGTCGATTGGAGTAAAATCCACCGTTGGGGTCCTTTTTACACCCCAGCGAATTTATTTATGTGTCATAGGCGGCTTTATGAGGCTAATGAATTTAAGATACAACTGTTCCGCTGCTCACCAGGTTGATATGGGCGAGGAAAATTTCCAGTCCCTCAAAATCATAGAAATTCTGTTTAAGCAAATATTTCTGGTAGTTCACCGGCAGGTAAATGCCCCATTTGGAATAAGAGATAAGGTCCTGGTTGTCCCTCAACGCAGCATCCAGGAAATCGTCAGCGCACGGTATATTGGCCAGTGTAAGCGCCAGCATTTGCCGGACCCCTGCGAGATCCGCTCGGAAAGCGAAACTGCTGCTTTCTTCGTCGTAGATAATTTCGTCCCCGCTTTTGACACGGTTCAGGATAAAATGAAGGCTTTTATTGATCCGGGTTCCCTGGAAAGTATACAGGATGCTCTCGGATTCCTTTTGTAAGACAGGCCGGTCGAAGGCCAGGTCTTCCACGTGGTACTGGGAGAATTGCCCGCGGGTAACAGCCAAAACCTCCGCCGCGGCAGAATCGAGTTCCCGCCATTGCGTTTCCGTCACCAGCAGTTCGAGCATGCGCTCGCGGATCCGGGGGTGAATTTCCATGCCGGATCCGAAGAATTTTGGTTTCTTGCCGTCCATAGCCGGTATGACAGCGATCTTCTTACTCTTATCGTCAATATCCACGACCTTCCATATCCTGGCCGCAAGCAGGATATTTTCATCAATATCGATGATCGATAGCAAGGGGATCTCGCCGATAGTCTTATCGCCGTGAACTACTTTATAATTGGGGTCTGTTTTAAAAACGCTGTAAAAGTCTCGGGAGTTGACCATCCTTTCGCCTTCCAGCCCGATGATCAGGTCATTGCCCACTAGTTCCAGGGAATCCTTTTTGAGCAGTTCCCGAGAAATGGCCACCAGGGCGGTCTCGTCGATTAGCTTAAAGGCATGGTTATGGAGCATCCTTTCTTTGAGTACATCAAAGGTGCAGCCCGATAACTGTTTTACCGTGGAAAGCAGCTGGTGCAGAAAAATATCATAGGCATAGGCGCTGGCGTAGACCGGCTCGATAAAACCGTCCCGGTAAAGCGAGTAACAGGCAAGTGACTGCACCAGGCTCCAGTTGCCTGTTGCGTAAAACAGAAGCGAGCTGGTCATACCGTCCTTCCTGCCGCTGCGGCCCACGCGCTGGATCAGCGAAGCGATAGAACTGGTGGCATCTACTTGGACCACTTTATCCACCGAGCCGATATCGATTCCGAGTTCCAGGGTCGAGGTACAGGCAATCGCAAATGGATAGCGGCGGTTGGTCTTGACAAATTGTTCGATGTATTCCCGCAGTTCCCGGTCTACGGAAGAATGATGGGAGAAATAATAAGGGTGCCCCCCGACGCGGTCGGATATCTTTTTCAGCTTGACCGCGATCTCCTCGGCGCGCCCGCGGCTATTCGGGAAGATAAGCACCTTGTGGTCCTGCACGTTGAGGTAAAGGTCTTTTAAAAGGTTGAGCGGCAGGTCAGCGCCCTCGCCTTCGTAGTATTTAAAGTGGGCTTCCATCTCCTTGGCTGATTTATCCCTGAGGACAACCGTTCCTTCTGGTTCGCCCGTCATGGCTTTCACTGCCTGGAAATCACCGATGGTAGCCGACAAACCGATCACCTGGAAACGGCCCTTGCACTCCAGTTGCAGGCGGTACAAAAGGGATTGCAATTGCACGCCGCGATTCGTACCTATAAACGAATGGATCTCGTCAATAATGACATAGGAAAGGCTGCCGAATAAGTGACGGATATTTTGCGGCTTATTCGCGAACATAGCTTCCAGCGACTCGGGGGTGATCAGCAGAACCCCGGAAGGGCTTTTGATCAGTTTTTCCTTTTTTGTCTTGTTGGCTTCCCCGTGCCACTTGGTCACGGTCACGTCGAGGTATTCGCAAAGCTGTTCGACCCGGTTAAACTGATCGTTGATCAGGGCGATCAAGGGCGAAATATAAACAACCTTTACACCAACCGTATTAAAATCAACGCTGGATAACACCGGTAAAAAGGCCGCTTCTGTTTTTCCGGATGCCGTGCGGGAGGCCAAGATATAATGTTTGGCAGAACCCATTATATGCTTGATCGCGGCATATTGGATGGGGCGCAGGGATTCCCAGCGTTGGTCCCGGATAAATTTCCGGATGGGTTCGGCGAGCAGTTCAAACATCTTATAATTCCTCGATATCTTCCAGCAGGAGGTCATTCGGCCGTTCATCATGGACCACCAGGTTGCCGAATAATTGTTTTTTGTCCAGGGAAGGATTTTGGCGTAGCAGGCTCAGGATGCTCAAAAAATCCCGGATGACCTCGCGTGGTGTCAAAAACTCGCTCGCGCCGGGTTTATTAAATAATTCTTCCATAAAGAACAGGATATCCTCGTCGGTTACGGTCATGCTAACGCTATAGTTGAATTCAAAGATATCCTTCAGCGTTTTAAGCAATACGAATATTTGGTTATGATCGAGCGGTAGTAGGCGGATAACAGGCTGCGCGAAGTCACGAATCTCCCTGGTCTCAAAACGGTTGGTCTCAAGGCGGGATTTTAGCGCCTGGTAGCTGAACAACCCCCGGCGTTCGTTCTCCAGGAAGTCAAGTGTACCGGCGATGTTCAGAAAGAGGTTGCTGACCTTGCCCTGGAAGCAGTCGTTATAGATCGTCAGGATCTTTTCATAGTTCTTTTCCCGCATGGCCGCCGTGCCGATCTTGTACAGATTAACGGCCTCATCAAGGTTGATCATAAAGCCATTATAGCCCATGCTGACAAATAGCTTGCACCAGTTTTTCAGCATATCATAATAATTCAGATCATTGATATATTCCCTGACGCCGAGGTCCTTCCGCGCTTCGATCTTGGTATGGTATTCTCCTTTAAGCCATTTCAGCGCGTTACGTTTCAATTGATCGTCCCCGCCAATAAAGCCTTGATAATACTTCATGATGACTAGCGCGAAGTCAAAGCCGCCTACCTCGGTAATGCTGTTAACGGTGGCCAGTATATTCGCCTCGATCTTGGGCAAATGAACGGCATCACGGATCGCGGTCATCGGTATTTGATGTTCCTGGCATGTTTTTAATAGCATTTGTTCGATCCATTTTTCCAGCAGCACCGGTAAAGCGCCGCCTTCCGGCATGGTTTGAATGGCGATATTATCCATGATGGCGGCATATAGGGCCCGCCCTTTGCCGTCATTCGAGTACAGACGATTGTCAGGCGTGAAATCCGCCTGGGCGACCACAAATTTCTGTTTGAGCGCTACCGTATTAAGCAGGTGCAGGATGAAAGATTTACCGGAGCCGTATTCCCCTATCCAAAACTTCACAATGCTGTGGCCGTTTTTGACATCATTCAAAGCCTGTAAAAAAGCTTCCACTTCGGTAGAGCGCCCGACGGTGATATGTTGCACGCCGATCTTCGGGACGACGCCGCCCACGAGGGAATTAATAATGGCAGTGGCTTCTTTTGGCTTTAGTCCGGGTATCATGATTGTTTTAGTTGTTGAAAATATGCAGGGTTGATGGTATAGTTTTCTTCGTCCGTTTCGATCAACAGGTCGTCCAGGATATCATAAAAGTCCTCGTTGAGGCCGTTGATCAGGGTGTTTTTAAACAAGCCTTCGTTTCTGCAGAAATCGTCGACTTCGTCCGCGGATAATTGGAAACTGCTCATTTCGAAAAGCTCCAGCAGGACGGCTGCCACAGGGCTGATTACCACCTGGAACGAAGGGTTTCCGGGTGCGGTCGGCGCAGGCGGGCGCATAGCTATTACCGATGTGCCGTCAATAGCCGGTACTGCAATTGCAGCAGGGCGCTCCGGTTCGGCCGAGACAGCACCCGGTTCCCCTTCCTCGGCCAGGTATTCGTTCAGGATCATGACTGTACCGGTAAATTGCTTTTCCGCTTCGGCAACCGCATCGCGGTTGATGGTAATGGATTTGCGCACCGGGGTATAAAATTCGGCTATTTTGTCGGCGATCCCCTCGAAATCCTTGGTACGGATATATTCGTTCAGCAAGGCATCAAATCGCTGCACTTCCGCGGGGCCGGCGAAAAGCTGTTTTTCCATAGCCTTACCCATGGGTTTGTAAACCTTGGTTTGCAGCATACTTTGCCGGAAATATTCCGCGAAGTAGCGCAGTGACGTTCCCTTGTCGACCGCCGCATAGAATTTTGAAGCTTCTAGATATAAACCTTCAAGGGAAGGGTTTTCCGTGTTCAGGCGGATCAGTTCAGTAAGTTCCTGTTCAAAAGCAGCGCTGCCGGATGCCCGGTAATAAGCGATGTCTAGTTGAAAAAGTTCCCGCCAGCGATTGGTGTTTTGAATATTCAATTCAATTTCGGTCGGTTCGTCCGGCTGGGCGATCGTCTCAAGGTTTTTAGCGATCAACATGGTGACGGGATTCAACAACTTCTCGGTCACCGCTGCCATCAGTTCTGCATTGGCATAGGTGTCCAGGGTTACCTTGCGCTTATGATGGTAACGGTCTCTTACCGCCTGTTCGCAATGTTTGTAGACCAGTTCAAAAAACATATTACTGCCGGTTTGCATGGTCGACTTATAGTTTGGGCTGTTCAGGTGATATCTGAACAGCTTCCTGGCCAGCAGGTCGCATAAAATGACCATTTCGGCATTCAGCGAGGTTCCCTGCTGCCCGCAGTAGACCTCCAGGGAAGTCGTCACTTTAATATATAGCTTCAGGATCTCCATGCAGCAAAATTCGACCCCCGAGAATTTATTGGTGTTCAGCCAAATGTAGTTGAGGAATTTCTCCTCGTTCTTATTGAGCTTTAAAGCTTCGCGGTATTTCTTTCGCCAGTCATAATATTCATTATAGCCGTGTCCCCAGCTCTGGGTGCGCATGAGCCCAGCATAGTCTTCCTTAGCGGTCATGATGTTCCGGATAAAGGACCTGGAGTAATTCAGTGTTTTAGGGCACATTGAGGCCAGGTCGTTCAGTTGCCGCTCCAGCAAGGATAGCTGCTGGTGTTTCTCGAACGCGTTCAGCAGGTCATAATAAAGGATAAAGGCGTAGTTGGTTTGGTCTTGAATGTCCCAAAGTTCCTGGCGCAGGAACGCTTCCTTGAACAGGTTATAAAATTCCTTTTGCTGTTTATTGGCATTGGACAGCTCCCTGGCGGAATAAATATAGGTCATGGGCCAGTTGGGAATCCCGCTATGGTATTTCTTTAGGGTGACGGTCTGCTCATAATCGATCTGGTGAACCCTGGTGTCAATATCAATGATACTTTCATCCGGGATCCCGGGCGTATAAGGAGGTGTGTTATAAATGGGTGTTATTTCAATGGTCACGATAGCTTTTGGTCTTTGCACCGGCGGGTCACGCCGGTAAGGTTCATTGATGGTAGCGGTCTTTAAGAACGGATTGTTTTTGACAGGTTTTTGATTGCCGCCCTTGGGTTTCGGGCCGGTAGCATAAATGATCCAGAAAAACAATATGATTATAATCGCTATGAACATGACAAGGTTAAAAATATCTAATATAAAGCATATTTTTGAGTGTGCGCAAATCTATTTCTTAACGGCGCTGTTCTCCGCTATTAAACATTTAGAAATAGTCAGGTTGATAGATATTATTGACAGAGAATTTATTAAATAGCGGTCGACATTAAGCAAATAATAAGTGTATCTTTATTTTCAGCCATAATCCTTAGTCAACCAATGCCAATTAGAATCTTAGCTACTGCTGACTTGCACCTGGGTAAGGCATCCGCCGATGTCAGCGGTCATTTTGCCGCAACAAAGCATACTTGGGAAACCGTAGTTAACTGGGCTATCGCCCATGCTGTGGACGTTGTTGCCCTTTGTGGCGATATAGTTGACCGTGACAACCGTTACTTCGAGGCGGTAGGCCCCCTCCAGGACGGTCTGGAGAAACTCGGGAAACACGGAATAGAGGTTTTCATGGTCTCCGGCAACCATGACCACGATGTATTACCCGGCATCCTCCGCAGCAGACAGTTGGACAACGTTCATTTGCTGGGTGCTAATGGCACCTGGGAATTATATTCATATACTAAGGCGGGAGAAACGATCCAGTTCGCGGGCTGGTCGTTCCCCCGCCTGATCGTCCAGGAAAGTGCGATGACGGGCTGGCAGCTTCCCGGCCACGATCCGAATTACCCGGTCATCGGCTTGCTGCATGGCGATATAGACAAACCGGATAGCCATTACAATCCATTCCGCCTTGTTGAATTGATAAAACAGGAAGTGGATCTTTGGATACTTGGTCACATCCACAAACCGGATCAATTGCGTACCCATTCGCCGCAAGTATGCTATACAGGTTCGCCCCATGCCTTAAGCGCCAAAGAGCCGGGACCGCACGGCCCGGTATTGTTCACGGTTGCAGCAGACAAACCGGTAATTACGGAACGTATATTATTATCCCCTGTACGTTATGAACGCCTCGCGGTCAATGTTTCAGGCTGCGGGGATATGATGGAGCTCCGGGATCTGGTCATGACCAGCCTGCGGGCCGATGTGGAAGCTAAGCTGGCACAATTAGAACAGGTATTGGCCATCGTTTACCAGGTTTCGCTGACCGGCAGGCATGCGCGGATTAAACAAGTAGAACAATGGGCGGCCAATATTACTGACCTGAACCTTCGTTTAGAAACCGGAACCAACCTTTCTGTACGGAAGCTAACCTGTAACCTGGCCGCCGAGATCGGTGATTTGAACGAATTAGCATTGCAAAGCTCCATGATCGGTCAGCTAGCACAAACGATTTTAGCCATCCAAAATAAAACGACCACCCCTTTTTTAGACGCGCTGATGCAGGATTGGTTCAAAAAAGCCCGGCTGCTTACGGATAGCGGGACCTACGAACCGCTAGGCAGGCATAAAAAAACAGATGAGCTCTCGGATGCAGTCGCCAGGGAATATATCCTAACTGAATGTAACCGCCTATTGGGCGAATTAACAGACCAGGTAAAGATCGCGTAATATGGGAAAGAAACCACTGATCATCAGGGAGATCAACATGCGCAAAGTGCCGGGATTTCCTTCCGGCATCATAGCGATCAAGGGGCTGGCCAGGAATATCAACCTGGTAGCCGGCCCGAACGCGTCGGGTAAAAGCACTACCGCTAAGGCGATCCGCCAGGTCTTATGGCCTCAGGATTTCAAAAAGCAGGACATCGAATGCCGGCTTGAGCTGGAGGGCCAGCTCTGGGATATCCGCTTAGACCATGGGGACTACCATAGCCAACGGGGCGGAATCGATGATAAATTACCACATTTGCCAGCAGTTGAGGAATCCAAACGCTATTCCCTGGCGCTTCACGAGTTGGTCAAAGATGATGATACCGATCTGGCCATACAGGTAGGCCGGGAGATGTCAGGTGGTTTCAATCTTCCGCAGGCGGAGCAGAACCTGGGGTTTGATGCTAAGTTTAAACCAAGAACCATTTCAGAACGTAAAGCCTATGGTGAAGCCGAGGAAAAGGTAAGAAAGATAGAAGCCGGACAGGTGCAACTCAAGGACCGTGAACAAAAGTTAGAAAACCTGCAGGCCGAGAAGGCGAAGGCCTTACAGGCTAGGACATGGGAGAAATTATTTACGGCCGCCTCGGCTTGCACGGAGGCCAGAGCGGCATTCGGCGAACTGAGTGACCGGCTCAAATTATACCCGGAACAGCTCGCCATGATGCGCGGAAACGAAGCAGACGAGTTGGACGGCCTGGAAAAGGACATCAATAATTACACTAAAAAAGTCGAACAGGCGCAGGAGGATGCTGAAAAAAAGAAAACACAACTGCGGTCCTTAGACCTGCCGGACGTTGGGATCGATAAGCAATTACTCGATGAGCTGGACACCAGGGTAATTGCAGTGTTGGATATTGAAAAGGAATTAAACCGCTTAGCAGTGGAGACCAGCACCGCGGAACAGGCACTAGTTCATGCCCTTAGATCAATATCCAAAGAATTGGAACACAAGGGCGAGATCAATATCCAGCTAAGTGATGTTGCCGCATTGGAAAAATTCCTTTCGGATGCTCACCGGGTTATGAGCGAAAAACAGGTTTTGGAAAGCAACCTCGCTGCCGCAAGGGAACGGGCGAAATCCGTCTCAGTCAGCAACGATCAACTGAATGAAGGTATCCGCTTATTGATCCTTTGGTTTAAAGAGCCGGAGGGCACGGCACAAAATAAGGCACCGTGGCTTTGGGCATTGGTAGCTGCGGGAATATTGACGGCGCTGGCCGTTTATTTCCTTGGCTGGATAGGACTGGTCGGAGGGATCATCCTTGTGGTATTGGGCGTGCTGGGCGGACGCACTGAAACTGGAAACCAGGCAGACATCCGGAGAAAAGACTATCAGCGCACTGGCTTGGCCCAACCGAAAAATTGGGACAATGAAGAAGTCCTGCGCGTACTTAATGAATTGACCGGCCAGTTACAAGCCGGGAAAAACGCAGAAATGGCACAGCAGGAAATAGCCATTTATGAGGCTGACCTGGAAAAAGTCACCGCTAGGGAATTGGTTGTCAATGAACAGCGCGACAGCTGGCTTGAAAAATTAGCTTTCGTGCCCGAATTACCAAAGGCAGATTTAAAAAACTACGGCGGGCTTTATTGGTGTCTGTTGGCATTAAGGGATTATCAGTTGGCCTACAGTGAGCTGGCTGCTGCTCAATCAGCTTCAACAACGTTGCAGAAACAGCAAGGCGAACAATTTTTAGCTATAAATAGCCTGTTGGATGGCTTACATGCCCCTGTTCACAGCGGGCCTGCTGCAAGGGCCTCGCATAAGAAATTGGTTGAAGACGAAACGGCACGCCAGCGGCTGGCCGAGGCCATCGGGGAAATAGCCGGGCACATAGGCGAATGGCAGGCAGAGAAAAACAGGGCAGCGGCAAAGCTGGCGGCGCTGTTTCAAAGGCTTGAAATACCGGAAGGAAATAATGAGGAGTTATATGACTTGCTCGAGCAGTTGGAGAGCTACCAGGCCGCGGCCAAAAAATGCGAGGAAAAACAGTTCGAGCTGAAGGATAGGACCGCCCAGCTGGAAAACCTTGAGTGGTATCAAAAGATCAGGGAAGAAATAGATGGGCTGACAGTGGAAAACGCCAGGTTGAAAGAACAGCAACATAAAACGGAAGCCGACAAATTAGACCATCTGAATGAGCAGATTACTGGAATCGTCACGCTTATTGCGGAAGCCATGAAGGGCCATGTATTGGAGGACGCGCTTGCAGACAGGGAATCCGCGTTGGAAAATCTGGAAAATGCTTACGAGAAAAATCTTGCCGCGTTGACCGGCAGCCTTATCGGCAGCAAATTGAAGGAAACCAGCAGGGCGAGTAGGAATTCAGATGTCTTTGACCGCGCAAACCGCCTATTTAACAGGATCACTAATGGGCGGTATGAATTGTTGATCGATGATACCAATGCTGCGGCCTTTAAAGCACTAGATACAGCTAGTAACCAAGGCCAGGACCTTTCAATACTCTCGACAGGTACCAGGATTCAGTTGCTGTTGTCGGTCCGACTGGCTTTTATTGAAAGCCAGGAAAAGGATATTAAATTGCCGGTAATAGCTGACGAGATATTGGCCAATAGCGATGACCAGCGTGCGCAGCAAATTATCGAAGCCTTGGTAGAGATATCTAAAGAGGGGCGGCAGGTCTTTTATTTCACATCACAAGCGGACGAGATCGCTAAATGGCAAGCTTACCGCGATGTTGATCCCGGGCTGGAAATTGCGATGGTTACTCTTGGCGGTACAAGTAATAATTATTTTGATCATACGCTCAATGTGCAGCCGGCCTTAGCGTTGAAGGCATTTAACAGCTACCCGGAACCAGGCACCATGTCCCGGCTGGACTATGGCAATGCGCTCAAGTTTCCTGTGTTCAGGCTATTGACCGACCGGGTCGAGCAATAGCATTTATGGTACCTTATGGAAGACCTACAGTTGTTATATAATTGTTTGCAAAACCGCATCACCACTTACGGCCAATTGGACAGCTTCCAAAAACATGGGGGCACCATCCGCGGCCTTTCCGCCGAAACCTGGCAAAGCCTGAAAGAAACGGCGCGCTTACTGAATTTCTACCAAGAGCTTTACGCACAGGGCCGCCCTAAGCCCATCGATAGGCAGGTTTTGGCCGATTCAGGGGCAGTTTCGGGAAACTTTATTGACGCTGCGGCCGCCAAATTGAAAGAACTAGGTAACGACCCGGAAAAGTTGGTGTCCGCCATTCGATCAGGTGCGGTGTCGCGTTTCAGCAAGTCCAAAGCGGATGAGCTTGAACAATACCTGTTAAACACTGGTTACCTCGATGATCGGCCACAAATTTCTGATGAAGATATTTTGATTCGCTTGCAGGCGTTCCTGTCTAACTATACCACTAGCCAGGTTGAAGCTGAGGCATTCTTAAAGCAGTTCTGAAGAAATAGTTATCGGGATTAGATTGTTTTAGATGATTTCAAAGGCCATAGCGCTAAACTTATATGATCGAACGGATAGTACGTGATATTACACTGCCGCTTTACGAAGCGCCAAAGGATATATTAGAGAAACTGAATTATTTTCGGGAACTAAGTGCAACAGGTTTGCATAATTTGACGGAAGCAGAAATTGCGCATATTCAGAAGGAATTTAATACATTTTTTAATGTCAACCTGGCAATCGTCACAGATGCTTATCCGACCAAATTATTCCGACTCACCAACAATAAAAATCTTTGTGGCGGTAAAAAGCAAAAATTACAGCAGGTTTCGGACCTTCTAGGACCGCCGGAAGGTTTATCTGGTATTGGGAGATGTAATTTGGCTGGGGAAAGTGTATTTTATTCTGCGCTTGATTTTCGTACCGTCATATGGGAAATGCAGCCCGAGGCTGGTGATTACATCACGGTCAGTGAATGGAAAATAAAGGAAGGACAAAAATTGATGCTCCACTCTATATTTCATCCCAAAGAGACGAGATCTAATAAAGAAAGTCTGAAAGCTTACACTGAGTATATAGAGATCCAAAAGAAATTTGATCCGCAGCTCGCGGTGGTTTTTGATGAGATATTAAAATTTATCTGCGAAGAATTTATGAAACCAGTTCAAGTCGATCAAAAGATAAATTATCTATTTTCGGCGATTATTTCATCCCGATTCCTCCAGGACCTCCCAGATGAAAATGGGTTTCGTATTGATGCGATCAGTTACCCAAGTATTAAGCGAGATTATGGCGTCACCAATGTAGCTATTAACAATTCAGTTGTATTAGAGAAACTGGATCTGGAAGCAATCACAGTTTACACGGTCGGGGATACCAATTACGATGAAAAGAATAAGGATAGTGAAGACCTGATAAAGGTTTCAGCATTACAAGTTAGAGTTTCGGAGTTTGATTTCGAAAAAAACAAGATCGTCTATAATGCAGCGGAAGAACTAAGGATGATGATGGAACTTGTCGATGAAGAATCGAACAACAACAACAAAAGTTTATAAATAGTCAAGCATATACGACCGATGGTTTAACTAACAGATTATTCATGAACCATAAAGCGTTCACCTTTGAAATTGACTTTGAGGGCCAATAACTTAATCGGGAAAGTTATGAAAACCAGATTTTGGCCAAGGGATCGGTATAAGATAAAATGATCCTGTAGGAAGATGAAAAATTCGCCGATACTCAATGTTTGCAATAACTCGAAAAGGTGGTCAATGACAAAGACACCTCTTAAATTTTTGGTATTGAAAATATCTACTGTAAGATTAGTGAGTATTACGAGGCTAATAATCATCTTGATAAAGCGATTGAATTTTGGGAAAAGGCGGTCGTCCTTAATCCCAAAGTCGGTATCTCGCGTAAGCTGGAAAACCTAAAAAAGAAGGCCGTTTATAAAGATAAATGATAACCAATTCGGTTTGAAGGGCATTATTTTATCAGTATTTCCTGCTCTAAGCCTTTTTTATATTGATGTATAAAACTAATCAATTCATGAATTTTTGGCTCCGTAACGAGCTTCAGGTCAAAATTGATCTTCTGACCGTCGTATAATTTTCGGTTTCCCCATGTCTTGATCGACAATTCAATATGATCAGGTACGAAGAATGTTGATCGTGTTCCCAAATGACGCTTATATTCATTTAGATAAATACCAATTCCAGCAAAGTCAAAATCACCGTAGTGCAAATAAGGGTTTTCAATAGCTTGCAACCATTTTATCAGGTCTTTACTTTGATTTAGGGGATACCGGCAAACAAATAATGGACGGATATTTTCAAATAAATGCCTTTGCTTAGCTATTTGGCTAAAATTTTCAGAATTTTCAACACCCACTATGGTTAAGCCGGGATGTGGCACAAAATGCTTGGTATCATGTATAAATTGAAATGTTCCGGCAGGGGGATTAATTTTGATGTTTTCTCCGTTCAGTGTTGCTTCGACAGGTTCATAACAATTTACAAGAAACCCTGTAAAAGTCCTTACTTTTTTTGCTTTTGAATTAGTAGCAGCCTGAATTAAATCTGCCCTTGTGATAATGTCCTGGCTTAATGTGTTGACATAATGCTCCAGGTTTGTTATTGAAAAACGATTTGATAAAAATGCGTTCAGCGATTCGACCTTCGGAACATAAAGCAGACTTCTTGTACGGCCAGACCTTATGTCAGCAAGGATACCTTCCATCAATAATTCAGCTACCAGCGAGCCTTTAAATTTGCTTGCAGGTATTTTTTCACCTTTAGACAATTGTAAAAATATATTGGCTAATGATTTGCTTAAAACCATGTTTTAATTGTTAGTGATTAGCTTTTTCACAGTAGTCACATTTTTATTGTTTTTAGCCAATAAATAGGTATGCCTGTAATCGACAGCATTATACGATGTTGGCGAACTGTTAATTAACAAAATATTTCGGTCATTGGCGAATTTCAATATGCCCTTCACATTGTTCGGATGAAGTTTACCAATTTCATCCATCATGCAATGCAGGCGAAAATCTTTAAATCTTTTTGATGCACTTTCTTTGAAAACATTTAAAAGCATAATGTTGATCATTGCCTTGACCAATATATCTGTCCCCTCAGATCCAACGTTTGTCAGCTTTTCAACCCACCCGCTATCATTGTCATTTTCTACGACTTTAAATTGCAATTCAAACGTATCGGACAAATTGATCTCCTTTAGTTTGGATGAGGCAATCTCACTTGCGAAGTTCTTGAGGTACCCTACTGCTTTTTTATTGGTTTGTTCTGTTTCGCTTCCGCTGAAAAGGTTTGACTTACCTAAAGACAGCGCGTGTTCATCATTGAACTTTCTGATTTCGCTCAAGAGCATCACAATTTTATTTGCACTTGGCGATAAACGCAGATTAATGCTTTTAATGACTCCGGCAAAATTGCGCTCCTCAAAATCCTTATTGATGTCCGAAATAACTTTTTGTATCGTTGCCTCCTTTGAAACAAGATCCGTGGTTTCTTTGCCAATCTGGAAGATTAAACTGGCAAAACGTTCATTAGTCCGTTTTTCAAATTCCGATATT
>JANXTT010000107.1 GCA_025352225.1 Mucilaginibacter sp.
TGAAACACATTATCAGGTTAAAGAAAATGGTCAATCTCGCTCAAAACCTGCGCTGGATAGATAATGATCCCTTTGCTACCTATAAACTTAAAATGCAAAAGGTAAATCGAGAACAACTTTCTGATGTCGAGCTTAAATCTATTGAAGGCAAAAAGCTACCTATTGAACGCCTGGATATGGTTAGGGATATGTTCGTTTTTAGTTGTTATACCGGTTTATCCTATGTCGATATGATCAATCTAACACCTGAAAATATTATTGCAGGTACAGATGGTGACCGTTGGGTCAGGACCTGCCGGGAGAAAACAATGATTCCAGTTAATGTTCCATTATTACCCAGTGCTTTAAATATTATTGATAAGTATAAAGCCAATGAACGCGCTTTAGCTGACGGCAAAGTATTTCCAACCGTTTCAAATCAAAAAGTTAATAGCTATTTGAAAGAGATAGCCGATCTATCTGGCATTACAAAAAACGTAACCTTCCATATTGCCAGGCATACTTTTGCTACTACCATCGCGCTATCAAATGGTGTTCCTATTGAAAAAGGGTTGTCAATGACATAGCAAAACGTTTAGGTGGTGATCAGGCTGAAAAGGTATAAAGAATAGTCGAGGAAAACAAATCTATCAAAAATGCCATTTTTAACCCAAAAACTCTGCCAAAAACAACTAAAAAATGCAAAAATTAAAAATCGAAACAGCTTTCAGAGCATCAAAAACGGCGTTTGGGTCTTGCAATTTCGGATCTTCAAAATCCGATATTATCCACTGATGGTTATCAGGCTTTTAGATTTGGTTCTAAAGCCTGATTTATTTATAAGTAAAACATAGGTACAACACTTTCCTTTGTTTTTTATCATGTTTTCTTCTAGGTCCATGCCTATATCAACTCCTGTTTCCGTCTGCGTGACTGGGTTTTTATTAAAAGATAGGAAATCAAATACTTTTTCGAATTGCTGGCGATAGCGCTGTTCCGATATTTGCCGTACCTTTCCAGCGGAAGGAAATTAATACCTCCTTTGATACTTAAAAAAACGTGAAGGTACTATCAGAAACGATTGTCTCCATTTATTGACAATCGATTTTTTACGTAAAACATTGATATTTACTTAATTATATAAACAGTTGGCCTTAATAGTCATACTTAACAGAATTGTGGAAATACACTATAAAGGTGCTGATTATCAGGGTATTAATATGATTTTAATTATATATTTTTTACTGTTTTACTGTAATTCAAGGCTTTGCAATAAAGTTTAACGAACCGTTGTAATATACTACCTTAGGCATAATTATTTACAAATAGGATGCTAAAAACTAACGAACTAGCGGAACATAAACCAATCATTGCGATCATTGGCCTGGGTTATGTAGGGTTACCACTGGCCGTTGAATTCGGTAAACAATACCAGGTGGTTGGCTTTGACATCAACAATGAGCGCATTGATAAGCTGTTGAAGGGAGAAGACGAAACTTTCGAGGTTTCGAAAAATGAACTGACTGCGGTTATAAAAAATGGTATTAAAGGCAGCGGGATAACCTTCACTACGGAATCAGGCGCGCTATCTGGCTGCAATATCAAGATTATTACCGTACCTACACCGGTTGATCAATATAATAACCCCGACCTCAGCATGTTGATCAATGCCACAAAAACCGTGGCACAGGTATTGAATTGCGGCGACCTTGTAATCTATGAATCTACGGTATATCCTGGTTGTACTGAGGAAGTTTGTGTGCCCGTACTTGAAAAGTATTCGGGACTGAAATTTAATGTGGATTTCTTTTGCGGTTACTCGCCTGAGCGGATAAACCCGGGCGATAAAGTACGTACATTACCCAATATAAAAAAAATAACGTCAGGTTCAACACCAGCATCTGCGGAAAAAATCGACTGCCTCTACCGCTCAATCATACCTGCCGGGACCTATCTGGCACCTTCGATCAAAGTAGCTGAAGCGGCGAAAGTTATCGAAAATGCGCAGAGAGACATCAACATTGCTTTTGTTAATGAGTTGTCAAAAATATTCAGCTTGTTAGAAATAGATACCCATGCGGTTCTCAAGGCAGCTTCGACCAAATGGAATTTTTTAAATTTTAAACCTGGTCTGGTGGGCGGTCACTGTATAGGTGTTGATCCTTATTACCTCGCTCAAAGATCGGCCGCCGTAGGCTATTACCCTGAGATTATCCTGTCTGGTAGGAGGATTAATGATGGGATGGGGACATACGTTGCAGGTGAGGTTCTTAAACTAATGATACAGAAGGGAATCAATGTCTGCGGGTCGGAGATATTGATTCTTGGCATAACATTCAAAGAAAATTGCCCCGATATCCGTAACACGAAAGTGATTGATGTGGTTAAAGAACTACAAAAATACAAAGCTAGTATCACAGTTCACGACCCGTGGATAGATTTTAGCCATATAAAAAGGGAATACAATGTCGATTGCTTGCAATATGCCGCCGATGAAAAAAAATATGATGCGGTTATCCTGGCTGTAGGTCATCAGGATTTTATTCAAATGGATTGCCGGGCACTGTTGAAGGCCCCGGGAGTGGTATATGACGTGAAGGGCATATTGGAAGCATCATCGGTAGACGGCAGGTTATAAACTAATACTTTTATGTTCGAAAAGAGATATCATTCAAAAGACTTGGGCAATTTTAACTTTCTGGTTACCGGGGGCGCTGGATTTATAGGTTCAAACCTAATCGAATATTTATTAAAGTACCAAGCTCGTCGTGTACGGGTGCTCGATAATTTCACCACGGGGCACTTAGGAAACCTGTTGCCATTTATGGACAATCCTGCTTTTGAATTGATTGAGGGGGATATCAGGGATCTGGAAACTTGCAAAAGAGCTATCGAAGGCATTCATTTTGTTAGCCATCAGGCGGCACTAGGCTCAGTACCGAGATCCGTCGCCGATCCACTGACCAGTAATGAAGTGAACGTCAGCGGGTTTTTAAATATGCTATGCGCGGTAAAAGAAAGCACACAAATCAATAGGTTTGTTTATGCATCCTCTTCGTCTGTATACGGCGATAACCCGGATACAATGAAAGTTGAAGACACGACGGGCAAACTCCTTTCCCCGTACGCGGCTACAAAGTATATAAATGAGCTTTATGCCAGGCTGTTTGGCGATACATATGGGATTAAAACGATAGGCTTAAGATATTTTAATGTATTTGGCCAAAGGCAAAGTCCGGAAGGAGCCTATGCCGCCGTGATCCCCCTGTTCATCAAAGCTTCAAAAAACGGTTTGCCTGCAGTGATCTATGGCGATGGTGAACAAAGCCGGGATTTTACTTTTGTGGAAAATGTGGTTCAAGCTAACATAAAGGCTTTTTTTACCGAAAATGAACAGGCTGTTAACCAGGTTTATAATATTGCTTGTGGTAAAAAGACCTCCGTGAATAACCTTTTGATGAAAATAGCTACCTTGCTGAATACCGATACCGCTATAACTTATAAAGAAAGCAGGTGGGGTGATATAAGAGACAGTTTAGCCGACATTTCCTTGGCCCAACAGATGATCGGTTATGAGCCATTTATTGATATTGATGAGGGCTTGAAAATAACCATAACTCAAGGCTGATTGGCAAACCGCTATATAGCTTAACCCCCTAAATTGGCTTATAGGGGGTAAAACGACATCAATTAAGTCTTTTTACCATTAATTCATCACGAATATTAGTAAAGAGATATGTAAATTAACGATTAAAAAAGTAAATCCACAGAATGTTACCTTATAATTAGTGTTGTTTGCAATACCACAGGCTTTGCACCAAAACGCGGGCCTCCAAAATCTGTTTCATCACCATTTAGAATTCGGAGTGAATTAAATATTCCCTTTTTGTAAGCTCCTTCTTCCACCTTAAGGTATTGCCATGCTCTGCCTGAGTTATTGCCAAGAGGTCTAAATGTGATATGACAGCTTGTACCGATCAAAATAAATTTATTTTCATCAAGTTTCACAATCATTATTTTGCCATTTGGTTGGGTATTAACCTGCTCATAGTTCCCTCTCCCGCCAAACGATACAACAGCTTGCCAAGCTCCCAGGTCAATTTTTTGTTCGGTATGGTCTTCATGCTCAACTACCGCTTTGATCTTACCTTCAAATCCCCATTCAGCCAGTTCACGCATCATTGGTGCAGCCATTATAAACTCCTGAGAAAAAGGCGACAGGCGTTCTGTAGTTTCAATGACCGACGGCGAAGGACGATTATCATCTATACCAAACGGTGAAAAACCTATGCCTCCACGGGCAATAACCTCGTATAAATATTTCGAGTTATTTGGGTTTAAGGCAGCTTCGGGTACAAACAGGGTGTTATCAGGCCGGTCATACAGATCAATTACCTTTAATATTTTTTCGCTGCCCTGCAGGTATATATCCGGAGCCAGCAGATCAATAGCGGGCGCGGCAGTTTTCCATATCGGGATCACATTATCTGTGGGGCCACCGCTTTCATAGTTATTTGCAGTTGGGTTGCCAAAAGGTTCGCGCAACGCAGCATTAACATACATAGGTAATGGGTACTCCGCTTTACCCGCAGCCGCAACCTGCCCAATAAACCTGGCGATTGACCATGCCTGGAAATACTCATCGGCCCGGTTACCGAATACCTGTTGCCAGGTGCCTGAAATAACCACAGGAACATTCAACGCTTTCAGCACTTCGGGTTTTAGCAGTTCAGCTGGTACAGCACCGTCAAATAATTTTTGAGCTATTGGCGAATAGTCACGCACGCTTCCCCATGCACCTGATTCGTTTTCTACCTGTACCATAATAACAGTATGTTGCATATCTGCCTTCTTCAAATAGCGCATCACCTGAGTAAAAGCCTTTATATCCGCCTCCAGCGTAGCTTTAACATTTGGCGAAGGTGAGTCAACCGGTTGCCCCGTATTGCCTGTTATATTCGGATATTTTGCGGCATCTTCCTTCATCCAATCGGGCATGTAATGGTTGCTGCCGTTTTTCCAAGTGGCAAACCACAGCAGTACTAAATGTACATGATGCGCCCTTGCTTTCGCGAGCAAGGTATCTACTACAGAAAAGTTGAATTTTCCGGGCTGTGTTTCTATCTGCTCCCAGTAAATGGGCACTTCGAGCGTGTTGAGGTGCATTGCCTCCACCGCCGTATATAGTTCAGGCATCATGCCCGGCCATCCGCTTGAATTGTGAGCCTGCCCGCCTAGCATAAAGAAAGGTTTCCCGTCAACCAGCAAGGCATGGCGGCCATTCTTTTCAATGATCTTCGGTATCTGGCTAAAGCCTTTTCCGATTATCAGCAAAATCAATAAAAGGGATAACATTATTCTTTTTGTCTTATTCATATGTTTTAGTTATATATAATTTGTTAGCCTAGCTTTGCTGCTTATATCGAGGCTAAAATGAGCTAATATAATTGATGATTGGAATTATTGGGGTGGAAAGTGATGAGCCATTTTTTAAGGGCCCTGTGCATTTTAGTAAAATTTATCATCGTTAACTTCTATCCAAAAATTATCCGGGTCCTGTAAATAAACCTGTTTGATGCCATCGGGTCTAATTTGTGGTGATTTTGAATCACCTTTCCAGTTACCATACTTCACATGCATCTCATCCAGATGCTTAGTGAAAACTGCCAGATTTGGTACGGAATAGGCAAAATGGGTGTTGATATCGTGCGGGGCGACTACAGCGGCACCTTGTATAATATGCAGCTGGCTATGCTCACCGGTACGAAACCAAACGTGTTTACCATCATGAAAAGGTTCAGCTATCTCTTCAAGCTGCATCACATCTTTATAAAATATCTCACTTGCTTTAAGGTCTTTAACATAAATGGCATTATGATTGGTTTTTGGATGATACTGTGCTAGTGCATTAGATCTAACTCCGACCCAGCTACAGAAAAGAACTAAGCTGTAAATAATTGTTTTTTTATTCATGATGATTATAATTTATGGGGCTAATGCTTTTATATAGTTTTAACTTTTTTTGCCATTACGTTGCCTTAGTATATTTTAAGCTGGTTGGCGTTTATTATTTTTAGCGTAACTCAATATTTGTTGGGACAAAGTAAAAAAACTATAATTGAAATTTCTTTTTTTAATATTTAAACCATGTTGCCGAATAAAAAAATAAAAGGAGTATCGAAAGTATAAATTTAGTTGAGAATAACTAAACAACCCACGACAAACTAAGGATAAAATTATAAGAATATTTTGTTTTACTGAAAAAGATAAGTATTAGGTCGAAATAGGATTAGAACCATCTACCACATTTGGCTTAAATTCTAAAAGCGATGATAAATAAGAATATCATTATCAAATGCCGTCGGAAAAGCTCATGCAGATGATCAATACTGATATAATTAGTTTTTCATTTTTTTAAGTCTGCCTATATCTAATATTGTAATTGTGCTGCCTTTTTTCTCAATTAATCCTTCATCTTTAAAATCAGATAAGGTACGGCTTACTGTTTCAGTAGCCATGCCTGCCATAGCCGCCAAATCTTCCCTGGCTATATTGAAACATTCTTCCTGATCGTTTTGCTTGCGGGATAAACGCAGCATGGCTTCGGCCATTTTTTTTCTAACTGAATGATAAGCCAATTGTAACAACTGTTCTTCTTTCTCCCGTATGTTGTTAGATAAAAGTTTTATGAACTCCCGGCCCACTTCTGGATATAAATTAAGTAGTTGCTCTAATTGCTCTTTTGGAATAAGGCATAACAGGCTATCTTCCAATGCGGTTGCAGTATCCGTAAAAGCTTCATTTGCAAGCATTGCATTAATCCCCAGATAATCGTCTGTTGAGTAAATGCCAGTCATTAATTCACGTCCGTCTTCAGCACGTTTAATAGCTTTTATCTTTCCATTAAGAACCAGATAAAGGTTATTTCCTTTGTCGCCTTCATAATAAATAACCTGATTTTTTTTGAAATGCCTGGTTTTTCGTTCCTGAATTATTTTTTCTAATTCAGCCAGTCCATTATTTCTAGCGATGAGGGTATTAAGGCTATTCAGGGATTTGCTGTAAAAGGTTTGTTGTACATCTTTTTTCTTAAGCCTGCTATCAATGGCGTTTAAAAGCTCTATATCATCAAAAGGCTTGGTTAAATAATCATCGGCACCCATTTCCATGCCTTTGCGTAAATCTACCCGCTCAGTTTTAGCCGTCAAAAACACAAAGGGGATAACTGATGTATCGGGGTTTTTATTTAATAGGTATAGCACACCATAGCCATCAAGTTCGGGCATCATAATATCGCATAGGATAATATCAGGTATATTTTTAATGGCTAATTCTACGCCGGTTTTACCATTATTAGCACTATAGGTTATATAGCCTGCAAGTTCGAGTATTTCAAGAATATTCTCCCTGATGTCGTCATTGTCTTCAATGATCAGTATTTTTTTGCTCATACTATAGGAAATGAAATGGTAAATAATGTTCCGTGGTTAACATTGCTTTTAAAATCAATGTTGCCATTCATTAGATTGGTATACCGCCTGACAATATTCAGACCCAAACCTGTTCCGGGAATATTGCCTGTATTATGTGCGCGAAAAAAAGGTTCAAATAAATGTTTTTGGTCTGTTTCGGGGATGCCAATGCCATTATCACTAACTGTAATAATGCATTTTTGACTGTTAATCTCTGTATTAAAGTCGATAAATGTATTTTCTCCAGAATATTTAATGGCGTTCGCAATTAAATTTAGAATGCAATTTTTGAGTAAGTTTTGATCGAGTTTAACAACACTATTAATGCCAGTATGCTGATAAATAATATTTTGGTGTTCTTTAGCAACCATTTGCATTTCTTCGGTAATCTCTTCAGCAAATTTCACCAGATCAAAATTACTAAAAGAAGGTTCTACCCTGCCAGCTTCCAGCTTTTCGAGTGAGAGAAAATCATTTAAAATAGTAGTTAAGTTACCCACAGTGCTTTTTATTCTACCCACATGTTTGCTAATGTTAGGGTTGTTAAATGAATTAGCATATTTATCAATTAAAGAGGCAGATAATTGTATCGCGCTTAAAGGGGTACGAAACTCATGCGAGGCCATAGAGACGAAACGGCTTTTTAACTGGCCCAGTTCTTTTTCTTTTTCAAGAGATAAACTCACCTCAGCCTTAGCTTGCTGTAAGGCATAAACAGTATCTCGCAATAAATGGGTTCGTACTTCAACTTGTTCTTCCAGATGTTCAGCATCTTCTTTCAGGCGCTTTTCGGCTTCCTTTTCCCTGGTTTGGTCGTGAATAAAACCGGTATAAATTTTCCGCCCTAAAAATTGTACCTCACTTACTCCTAGCTTAAAAGGGAAAATTGTACCATCCTTTCTTAACCCCACAACTTCCCTACCTGTACCTATAATGTGTGGTACGCCCGTATGCTGGTAACGGCGGATATATTCATCATGTTGTTCTCTATCTGGAGAGGGCATAAGCATGGCTACATTTTTACCTACAACCTCTTCGGCTAAATATTGGAATAGTTTACAACCAGATGGATTGATAGATTCTATTCTCCCACGATCGTCTATGGTGATAATGCCATCTATAGCGTTTTCTATAATGGCTTTTAATAATGCAGCATTCTCCATAAATTGATAGCGGTCAAATAAGACGCGTTTGCAAATATCGGTAATGTTAACCAATCAATATATAATTATAATGGGTTGTAAAAGTGATGTTGATCACTTTATTTATTGTTTTTGATAGTAGCTTTTACAATTATTTGGATAATAAAACCAATCAACCCTTTATAAGTGTTTTGGGAATACAATTATTACCCGGGAAATACTTACCTTTGCACCAACGGAACATTAATATGTGTTCTCTTTTCTTACCTGCTAATCAATTCTTTTTGATTACAATTCATTTTTCACTGCTGCTAACCCGTTGTTGCAAAAAAATAAATTATTTCCGCTATAAACGCTTCCCTTTGGAACTACGTTTATTGATTTGGCAGATTAGGTAAACCAGAGATCACTTCAATTTAAGTAAATCAATATGGCTAAATCTCAGGCTACCTTCATGAAGAAGCAACTCGAAAAAAACAAACAAAAAAAGAAAGAAGATAAGCAACAGCGCAAGCAAGAGCGTCAACAGAACTCTACAGGTGGAGATTTGGATAATATGCTTGCTTATGTTAATGAGTTTGGAGAGTTAACGGATACACCTCCCGATAAGAAATAATTTATTCAATACTGCTGCAAGACTACTCGAAGATCCAACACCTCAAATAATAGCTGTTAAGATACTAAATTACAGCTATTACTTGATAAGATTTATTATTTAGGCTAAAAGTATCCCCCGCCTTCTGTCCTTTTAATTTTAAACCTACTGGTGATGCCGGTGAAACAGCATAAAAACTTTCATTATCAACAACTATCGTTCCGGCACTTATCGCTATATAAAAATTAGCATTTGTTGTAATTACTAAACTGCCAGTTTCCGCAGTTGTGCTTATGCCGTTTGGGTTTATATAGTTTAATGCAACCATTAACTTACATGCTTCATTAAGTTGAGCAATATTACGGTCTTTATCTTGTTGCATCATTGCTCTGCCGGTTTCATACTTGTCGCCAGCACTACTTTTGGTTTCTTCATTCGCGGCTTGCTGTGCCGCATTAATAGCCTGCTCGGCTGTATCAATCCGGTTTTGCACGTAATTGATGCACAACTGGTGTAATTCTTTTTTTAAAGTGCTCATTCGGGTGTTAATCAATCAAAAATCAAGTTATTAACTATGATATTGATTTGTTTAAATTTTATATTTAACTAGTGTTAGTGGTGAAAAAAAATGATTCAGCGGGCCATTTCCTTCGCCGGTGATTACATCTTTACCATTATAAATGGCGTTGTATACATATATTTTTGCTTTTTGGATTGCCGTAACAAGGTTTTCTCCGCGGGCCAGATAAGCAGTTATGGCCGAAGATAAGGCACAGCCTGTTCCATGTGTGTTACGTGTATGTACTAAATCTGACTGAAATGTTTGTTGGTGTGCCCATTTATCAATATAAGTATCATATAGTTGGTTACCCATTAAATGCCCGCCTTTAATTAATACTGCATTGCATTTAGTCTTAATAATTTGTAAAGCTGCAATGCGCATATCATCTACATTATTAATCATCATATCAGCCAAAATAGTAGCTTCATCAATATTTGGAGTAATTAATGTAGTTAAAGGGAATAATTTAGATTTCATAGCATCTAATGTATCATCATCCATTAATCTAGTGCCACTGGAAGATGTGATTACCGGATCAAGAATTATGGGTATTTGTGGGTGTTGTTTTAATGTGTCGGCAATGGTAGCAACAAGTATGGAACTTGGGATCATGCCAATTTTTATTGCTAGCGGTTTTATATCATTAATTACTGCATTTATTTGCCCGCTGAGGATTTCTGGTGGAATATGATGTATTGCACTAACCCCACACGTGTTTTGAACGGTTATAGCTGTAATAGCTGATGTGCCAAAGCAGCCTAATGCAGAGAAAGTTTTTAAATCAGCTTGTATGCCTGCGCCACCACCGCTATCTGATCCAGCTATAGTTAAAACCGAAGCATATTTAAATGCTGCTAAATGTTTATCGTTTTTCAATTTATCAGTTATTACGCGTTTTACCCCAATGTGGCGACATGGGACAAATATAGTTTCTATTTTAAGGAATTATTTTATATAATATCCAGTTATACGATTCATAAACCCGCGTCATTTTGGTGTTATTTCGAGTTTCGATAATGTTTTTGTATTTGTAGTTTAATTGGGTATACCCACTAACATTATTGGTTAAACTGGTAACTAATACATAATCTACATATTTGGATGGGTTTTCAATTGCACTTAAAAAAGCATCCTGATAGGGTAAAGTAAGCATCTGTATATCTTTTACAAATGCTACTATTGGGTAGGCGTTAGCATCGTCTACTAAAATTTCAGAGTTTGTAGGTAAATGATTAATTACACTGGCTAAATCAATGTATTCATCGTAAGCGTTATCACCGTTATTGGTTTTTTTAATAGTTGATATGAAACTTTTTTCACTTTCAATAAATGAATTATTTAGATAATTATATCCCATATAAATCTGGAAAATAATTAGAACCAATATTAATGCTTTGTAAACTATATTATTTGAAATTATGCGACTGTTAAAAATAATGGCTAAAAATGACATGAATATAAAGATCAAATAGTATTGCTGATTAAGAAATGAGTTTCCATATTTAATCTTAATAAACTCCACCAAAGCAAATGGGATTGTAACGGTTAAAAAGTATTGAACGTTTGACCTGAATAGAAAAATGCCTAATAAAATAAGCGGACAGTAAACAATAATACGGATTGAAGTTAGAAAACTAACTTCTGGAATGCTGTAATTGTTAACTACCGGTAGTGCCCTAATCTCTAGTTTATCAATTAATACATTCCAGGTGGCATATGGATTATCATTAAAATAATTAAAGTCATTAGCGTGTGTTTGATTCAGAATTTTATAACATATAATTGAAATAAGGGGTAAAATAAAAATTATTACATATATGGCGAATGTTTTATTTGCCAGTTTGCGCCGGAGTGAGGGGTTATTAAAGCTTAAAAACATTCTGAAAATTGATTGTTTTTCACTCAAATTAAGACTTTGTATTGCGATAGATACAATGAGGGGAATGAAAAATAAAGTTATCCAAACAAACCTATAATCGCAGAATATAAGCGCAACCAAGAGTATGCTTGCTATAGAAATATGAAACGTTGTATTTGATTGATAAAACCGGAAAATATTATAGAAAAACAAAAAGAAAAATATGAGTGAAAAGTATATGCCTTTACCTGAGCAAGCTGTAAATATTATTCCGGGATGAAATGTAAAAAGTATTAGAAGAATTAAAAGAAAGTATTTATCGTTAGTTGTTTTTATGATGATGATGGCTATAATTAAAAACAATATAGCTGTGCCGATTGCGGAGGCAATTACAGGTGCAAGTAAGTTATTAAATGAAAAAGGCAATATTCCGTAAAATGGTAATATGGGCGCAGTTAAGCCAATTATTTTTAAACGAGACCCATTCCCATCAAATATAATATGGGCTTTTTCGATATAAAACAGCGCTTCGTGATTGTAATAACCTGCATGTTGAATGTTGATGCCAAGTAAAAGATAGTACACTGCGAGCAGTACACTAATAAGAATTAAATAAAGTAAGCGGCGATTTTCCATTAGTGTTAATTATTTACCATACTTCGCCTATGGCTTTTCATCAACGGTATTATTTATTTTACTTAAACCATGGTTGGTTTTTTCCCAGTAAAAGGGCTTTACAATTAATTGAAAAAGACCTTTATAGGCACTGATGGAATGTAATAACCAATAAACAGGGTTGGCTAATGAAAACAAAATGAGCTCATAATACCGGCGTTTAAATACAGCCACCATGTTAATATAGATCATAAGTACGTTGCCGATCAGCAAATTAAATATCGACATAAATAAAACCCAGTTTGGGAATAACGTTCTGATAAATGCAAAATCAAATATTACAAAGCATATAAATAACGCCAGTAATAAGGGGTATATTAAAAAAGTTAGCGGTGTTGCTCCAATAAAGAAATTAAAGCCAAGAAATCCTTTTAAGCCTAGTTTTTTATAAAGCCTTACCGGATCGCGCATGTGCACCAGATAGGTTTGCATATAACCTTTTATCCATCTGGAGCGTTGTCTTATCCAGTTGAAGGTTTCGTTATTGGCCTCTTCGTATGTTGTGGAGTTTACTATGGAAACCTTATATCCTTTTGCATATGCCCTTACCCCTAAATCTGCATCCTCTGTAACATTAAAGGGATCCCATCCGCCTAATTCGACAAGCTTGTCTAATTTAAAATGATTACTGGTGCCTCCAAGCGGAATTGGTAAATCCAGGGTATCCAAACCTGGTAGCAGATAGTCAAACCAATACGAATACTCCAGCGTAAACATGCGGGTTAAGAAATTTTCATTCCTGTTAAAGTAATTTAATGAGCACTGTATACATATGTAATTTGAAGGAAGCTTTGCAAAATGCGCGATAACCTTTTTCAACTGATCAGTATCGGGAATATCTTCGGCATCATAGATTGTAAGGTATTTTCCCCGTGAAAAATGTAATCCATAATTACATGCTTTTGGTTTTGTTTTTGGCATGTGAAAAGGCACCACAATAACATCAAATATTGCAGGGAAATTTAAATCTTTTACGGCATTTAAAGTTTTATCATCATCTTCTTCAATCAATAGTTTGATATCAAGCTTTTCACGTGGATAGTCAAGGCTTTGGAGATTCCAGATTAGCTTTTTAATTAGTTTATCCTCTTTGTAAACTGGTAAATGGATAGTGTATATGGGTAAATCTTCATCCACTATGTTACGAACCTCTTCTCTTGTAACAGCTTCGTGTAATTCAAAACGCGATCCAAGTAATGCCAGAAAAAGTTTAAATAGGATGCTAATTAAAAAAAACGAACTGATTATTACATTTAGAACTATTGATGTGTAAACAAAACTCAAGAATAAGAATATGATTATTGCCGCGATAGTTATAAACATTAAGGAGAGTTGTGTTGGTGAGAACGTGACCAATGCCGAATTAGCAGGATCGCTTTTCATCAAATTAAATACAGATGCTTTTACAAATGGCCCGCCAAGCAATTTATGGCTCATCCAGGTTATATCTAAGTCTGATGCCAGCCTGACATCAGCGTCAAGGCCATATATATCATATATATAATTAATAAACTCATAATCGGTTGGATCTGCCATGAGCGTAACTACCTTGTTGTTTTCTATTCTTAATGGTAGCGCAAAAAAGTTACTTGTAAATTTTAAATCAAGTTTATTTATTATAGTGCTGTCGATAGCTTCTATCCTTACATTTTCGGCAAATAAGTACCCTGCTTTAATTAATGAGCTTTCATAGTTTTTGCGGGAAATGTAACCATATGTTAGCGCGATTTTAATAAATGAGATACCAGACCGTTTTGAAAAATTCCGTATTTTTTCCAGATCATATAACGTTATTAACTGATCATTAATCAGGATTTCGTGAACAGGAATAGGATCATTCATAATAGTTGACACCATATTTATCTGCTGAATATATAAACAATTATAATAACTGATTTAACCTTTAGGTATATCCATATAGCCTAGCTATACGCTTCTTGCTTAATCGTTAAATGAATCTTGTGATTTTTGCACCCTTGAACGCACATACAAGAACGATATCAGTATCAATACCAAAATTATCAATAAGATATATAAGTTATTTGATTCCCAAAACAAGGCAAATGCATCTTTTTCCGAATATTCAAGTATATCACTGTCTTTATTAATGTTGAACAAGTACTTGTTAAATTCATCTGATACACAGATATTACTTGACAGTGTAGACAACTGACCTGTAATGGATTTTGCTCCCGATAAAAATGCTTTATCTAAATTACGGCCGGTTCCTGTTATAATCAATGTTGCGTTATTCCCCCGGCCATAAAATATTTGTGCCAATCCGTTAGATACTGAATCACTAATTTCATATACAAGTTTATGGGTTTCGTTATTGTACAGGCTGAATTTTTTTTCAAACTTGATTGGTTTGTCGGGAAACTCCGACATAATTGGATCATTTCTATCCAATAGGGCAATAATGTTATTTTTCTTTAATAATGATTTATCCAATTGATCTGAATAAACAAAGTCCGGGTAATTATTGGAATGCAGGTTGTTATTTAATTCATATATGATTTCACCAACGGTGGCGGGTGTGGCATATGCTATTTTTTTGCTCACAACGATAGTGGTGTTGCCGGCATTAAACGCTTCGGGATATTGATAAAAACTTAAATTATTAGTTATAAAAGGTGTTTTGGTTTGTAAGTATGATAGACTGACATTAACCTCTGCAAAATAATTTATAAAGCTGCTTTCGCAATTTCCATTACTGGGATAAAAACGGAATTCAGTTTCAAGTGTATTAAACTTTTGCAGCTCGTAACGATTGATCATTGCTGTGGCGTTCAATTTCCCTGATTGATCGAGTTTTTCTGCATTAATCAAAACTCCGTTCAGATAAATATTGAAAAATCCTCTATCGCTTAGATTTAAATTACTGTAGTTCCCAATAATTCTAATTTCAACCTCTTTTGGGGTAAAACTGAAGTCGCTATTTTTAAATGTATAAGTGTTTTTTAATGATCCAATTCCGGTCAACAAGGCCGGTTGCCCCCCCATATCTTTTAAGGTAAGTTTTGATTTACTTTCATTAATAGTTTTTGGATTGGTGTTTTTAGCTTCATTAATTATCAAATAATCGCCAAAGCTTGAATTTAGAATATTACTATTGGCCAACGTTGTTATGCTATTATTGAATCCCTTATCATTATTGCCAGTAACAATCAAAATCTCAGTCGGTACCTGACGCATGTTTACTGTTTTAACAAAGTAGGATTTGTTATGCGCAATAACCTCTTTAAGGGTTGTATCAGGCCGTTGTACAATGCTTTTATATAAGTAAAGTAATCCCTGGCCTTCCTGTGGTGTAATTTTTATTAATTGCTTTCGTGATGCCGTAAGTTTAGACCAGTTTCCTACTAATACGTAATTTGTTAAACTATCAGGTACATGATCTGCAGGATAAACATTTATATTTCTTACATGTGATTTTTTTAATCTGGAATAGACCCATCCTACGGCTTTGAGATCAGTTAAAGAAGGGTTTACGGGATAAACTATTGCTTTTTTGGTTTCGAAACAATTGGAGATATTTATATTGTTAAAAAAATTATTTGTGGTTTTTACAAGTGATAAAAATGAGGAGTTACTTACTTTTACCCACATAGCAGGGTTATCTATATCTCTGCATTTATCATCAGTTAAACTGAGTAGTGTTCGGATTTGTATTTTTATAAATTTTTTATCGTCTGTTAAATAATTGCGGTTTAAGTTGATGCTGAATCTTATAACAGAATCATTAGTTAAGCGTGAACTGATAACAGGTTTATCAGCTAAAAGGATATTGATATATGAATGTGATTTTAATAAAACCTGTGATGGCTCAATAAGTAGTACTAATTTACTTCCATCTATTTGAACAGTTGGATCAATCTTAACAAAATAGGCAGCGGTGCCGCTCACCCCGCCAATTACATTATCATCATATCCTAATGATTTAAATGAAACAATATTTTGTGATATACATGTATTTCCTGCAAATAACAAAAACAAGAAAAAAAATAAGATTCTATTCATTTTTATATGTTTTATTAGCTTAGTACATTAAATTCCACTCTAAAATAGTTCCCGTTATCATCACTGCGATATTGCAAACTGCCCCCCATATCCTGGGTCATAAGTTTAGCTATTGATAAGCCTAACCCTAAGCGGCTTTCAAAGGTATTTGATGCATCATTTAATGTTTTTAATTTATTAAACATGATGTCTAATTCATCCTGGCCAATTGGTATGCCATTGTCAATAATTTCGAAAGCAAATTTTTGATGTTGTAAAGTAGTAACTATTTTAATTACATTATTTGTTTGCGAGAATTTGATTGCATTTGACAATAAGTTTTGAAATACCTGGCCTGCAAATACTTTGTCGAGCCGTACATTTAAAGGCAGCTTTAAAACATTGTCAATCAATTGAATATTTTTCATTTGTGCGGTTTCAATTAATCCTTTTACAACTTGGTGTACTTCAGTATTAATATCAAAAATTTCTAAATCGTATTTAATTTCCGGCGAGTCAATTTCTTTAACATCCATTAATTTACTCAAAAGATATTGCATTTTTTCGGCAGATTGTGCTATATATTCTACAAATTCCCGTTGATCAGCACTTAAGCGATAATCTTCTTCTTTAATCATGTTGTTGCTCATTACTATCGATCCGGTTAAGTTTTTCAAATCATGGCCTGCAATATTAATAAAGCTATTTTTCGACTCGTCTATGCGTCTTAAACGTTCATATTGCTCATCAATAATGCTATTTTTTTGAGTAATGTCCCGGTATTGTTTTTTGAGTTGTTCATTTGATTTTTCAATTAATAATTGTGATTTTGTATCTCGTTCAATCACCTTATATCGTGCATTTGGTACAAGGCAGGATATTATTGAGATTATGACAAAAAATTGCAAACCGTTGTTAACAAAAATATCTAGCGCATAGTCGTTCAGGTTTTTAAAAAATATAGCTAACAGTACAAACGAAATTAAAGTTTGTATTACCGAATTTAATGGCTCCCAAAATACTTGTACGTTAAAAAACAGAACAATAGCAGCAAAACTCAGGAAATATATATTTAACTCTTGTATATTTACGATGGTACATAATATTGAACTCAGTATTGAAACTAAAAAAAAAGTAATATGGAGTAGAATACGGTAATTAAATTTATTTCGTTGAAATAAAGTATACAACATATATATTATCATTAAGATAATAATTCTGGCGATAAAAAATTGTACCCAAACAGTATTCAAATAAATAAAGTCGAGTATACTGTAAAAGGGGAAAATAGCTATTAAAGTCCAGATGATGTTATTTGTAAAATACCAAGCCTTTTTGGATGTTTCTTTGAAGAGTTCTTCATTATCTAATTGGACAAACATTAGGCTTAGGCTTTAATTTAAAGTAAACTAAATTTATAATAAAAATTGTAATATGGAGTATTTTAAAATTTGTCACTTTAACTTTATAGTTAAAGTGTTATTAATTTTATGTATATCGCAATTAGTTTTTGCAAAAATCACGCCAGTAACCCAGTCAAATCGCATATTATTATTTAAAAGAGCCCATAGCCTTGATAATGGCATCAATATTTCGTGGCTGGAACAAACTTGGAACAATAATATTTTATACGGTTCAACAATAAATAAGGTTGATTTTATTTTATTAAAAAAACTTGGATTTAATTCGATAAGGTTACCAATTGCCTTTACTTACTTCAAACATAAAAATATACCGATTGATCAGGTGTATTCAAAGATCGATATGATACTGGCCCTATGTAAGCAATATGGGCTGAATTTGATCATTGATTACCACTATGGTAATTTGAAAAATGATAATTACCTTACAGAAACCCCCGAGATAATTGATCTATGGCAAAAAGTTACTAAAAAGTATATAAATGAAAGTGCCGATAGGTTGTTTTTTGATATTTATAATGAGCCAACTGTAACCGATCAGATATGGCGCGATGCAGCCTATAACATTGTTACTGCCATCAGAAAAGTTGACAAAAACAGAACATTAATAATAGGGGCATCAAACTACAATAGCATATATGAATTGAGCCGATTTACCCGCCTTGCTGATGAAAATATTATTTATTCGTTTCACTTTTATGAACCATTCTTTTTTACACATCAGGGGGCCAGTTGGGTAGGAAACCAGGTAGCAACCACCGGGGTTGCTTTTCCGTACAATGAGGAAAACCTTCCTAAACTAAATCCCAAAGCGAAAAACACATGGGGCGAAACTAATTATCACCAATACGCTAAAGATGGTAATGAACAGTCGTTAGTAAATAAGCTGAAACTTTATGTAAAACCATGGTCTGATAAATACAGTGTGCCTGTTATTTGTACGGAGTATGGCGCTTATAATAAATACGCTGATCTGGATAGCCGCTGCCGGTATATTAAAGCAATGCATGGCACACTTAAATTGCTAAAGATTCCGGGAATAATATGGGATTATAATACTACCTTTTCCATTTTTAATGGCAATCCCTCAATGGAGAATTTACCGGATTGTATGAAAAATGCGATAGGATATGCCAATTAAAACTATATATATACTGCGATGTTAGGTTTAATGATTAACTTTGCATATTAATATCGTAACATGAAATTTTTTGTAGAACAGAGGAGAGAAGTGATGCAACATATCGAGAAATATATGCTCGAAAAAATGTTTGACTTTTTGAAACCTATTGATGAAATATGGCAGCCATCTGATTTTTTGCCCGATTCAACTAAAGATACTTTTTTTTCGGATATTAGAGAACTACAAGAGAATGCAAAGGGGTTATCCTATGATCTGCTTGCCGTATTAATAGGGGATACTATTACAGAAGAAGCACTACCAACTTATGAATCATGGTTAACCATGGTTGATGCAGTTTCGAGAGATGAAGAAGGAGGTTGGATGAAGTGGACCCGCCATTGGACATCGGAAGAAAACCGCCATGGAGACCTGCTTAATAAATACCTTTACCTTACAGGGCGTGTAGACATGCGCAAAATGGAGGTCTCAACCCAATATCTTATCGCCGATGGTTTTGATATAGGCACAGGGGCCGATCCATATCGTAATTTTATTTATACGTCTTTTCAGGAATTGGCGACCAATGTTAGCCATCGCCGGGTTGCCAGTTTGGCAAAAAAGGATGGTGACACGTTATTGTCAAAAATGTGTGGTGTTATTGCCGCTGATGAATTACGTCACGCGCGAGCCTATAAACATTTTATCTCAAAAATATTTGAGGTTGACGCTAATGAAGCTATGATAGCATTTGAAGATATGATGCGTCAAAAAATTGTTATGCCTGCACATTTCCTTCGCGAAATGGGTACCAAAATTGGCCAAACTTTTGGCCACTTTACCGATGCCGCACAACGACTGGGTGTTTATACCGCTGTTGATTATGTAAGCATACTTAAAGAGCTTATAGAAGAATGGCATATAGAAAGTATGACCGATTTAACAGAAAGCGGCGAAAAAGCTCGCGATTACATTGTTAAACTTCCAGACCGTTTATTACGCATTGCCGAAAGAATGAAAAATCCGGGCCTTGAGTATAAATTTAGCTGGATAAACGGATAGAGGTCTTTAATTAAATCGTCTTAAATAGCGAATATCAATTAATTCGCCATATGGTAAATCGCATAGTTTATCTAAACTAAACCATGGTGATTGATATTGAAGTACCTGTATATCCTGTGCAGGCATATAGCTTTGTGCTAAGAGAAATACTTTTTTTCTATCTCGGTTCATTGCCACATTCATTACAACAAAGCAGTGTCCTGGTGAGCCGCCTTTAATAAATACGTCTCCGGGTTTTATGTCGTTGCTATTGGTAACCTTTATCAGTTCTTTTTCTAAAGATAATGTTCCGGCGTAAGCAAAAACCAAATTCATGTAACGTAGGAAGTTTTGATAACTGTAATCTTTTTTACCTCTTAATACCCAACTGTCATTTTTAAACCTATAGCCGTTTGCATAATGTAGGTAATCGCATTTAAAGCCATTAGTAAAGTTAAAGGCAATCTCATTAAACTTGTGTTGGTGATATAAATATTCGCCCCGCAACCTCATTACTGCGTCTGCACATTGCTGCAAGTCTTGCTTACCAAGGCTTAGGTCAACTACCGCCGCAGTATAGGCATCTGTACCAGCAATGTTGCCTTGGTACGTTTTGGTATGGGTACCAGCAGGTTTAAGTGGCAAACTTTGCAAATATGATGCAAAACTATCGGGTTTATAGCTTACGGTTTCGTATCCTGCCGGTGTTTTAAACCTCTTTATAACATTATCCGCTATTGGATTTATAAGGGACAAGGAAAAAATTACTATCAATAAAGTTTTCATCTTTTTTGCGTTTTAACTAATTGAGCATAGGTATTATAGGGTATCGGTAAATCATTAACCAGGCTGTAAGCTCCAAAATGCAAGTGCGTTGGCGATCTTTTTTTGTTGGCGTTAAAGCCAGTGCGGCCCATTTCGGCAATCTTTTGCCCTTGATGTACTATATCGCCTGGTGCAACCATAATTTCTCGGTTATGCGCATAATAAGTAATTGCATTTTGTTTGGGATGATAGATCCAAATATACTTCCCTCCACGTAATGTGCTATTGGGTTGCCATTCATTACAGCTGCTAATCACAACACCATCAGCCACAGCTAAGATGCTTACAGGGTGTTGGGTATGATCGTCAATGCCGTCCTGATTACGGTCGGCAATAAAAATATCATGCGCCGGATGCGCCAGGTGTTTGTTGCCATCAAGGTAATTATAGCCTTTATCGCTGTAACCATTGCCGTTATTGCCGCCTATAGCCTTGTAATTATACCCCTGCACCGGGAATATCCAATCGGTATTATCATTAATGGTAACGGCATTAGTTTTAACCTCGGTAATTAGTTTTTTAAATTCGGCAACAGCATCTTTCTTTTTAATATGGTTATCGCGGATAGCTGTATTTAGCTTGTCAATTCGAGTGCAAATTATTTTTAGGTTTGTATCCTGCGCAAGCGCGTAATTAAAACTTGCCACTATCAGGTAGGCAGCAATAAAAAGTGTTTTTAGTGGCATACAAGTAATGTTAAATAACGTAACTGCTAACGTTTTTGCGGGCGTTTTTTATTGTGGTTAGGCCTTCTGTTTTTGTTACCGCTACTGCTATTAAGCGGTTTAAAAACCGGAGGTTCACCTAATTCAGCGGGTAATTCATGGTTAGTAACTTCCTTACCTATCATAGTCTCAATATTAACCAGCTTACGCAGATCTCGCTCATTAACAAAAGTAATGGCGGTACCTTTGGTGGCAGCACGGGCGGTACGCCCAATACGGTGGATATAATCTTCAGGATCAGATGGTACATCGTAATTGATCACCAGGTCAATGCCTTCCACATCAATCCCGCGCGACAAAACATCGGTACCTATTAATACCTGTAACTTTCTATTTTTAAACAAGAGCAATATCTCTTCACGTTCGGCCTGCTTAAGGTCCGAGTGAAAGGCTTCCACGTTGATCTTAAGTTTAAGCAGTGTTTTATGAACTTCTTTTACTTTTTCTTTTGTACCCGCAAAAATAATGATACTTGAATAAGTGGCATCTTTAAGCAGTAACTGAATGAGCGGTGTTTTTTGGTTGTCGTAAACCTTATAAACTTGCTGATCAATACCCACAGCCGGTTGAGATATGGCCAGGCTTATTTGTTGCGGGTCGTTTAAAATGGATTTAGCTAAAGTACGTATGCGGCCAGGCATGGTAGCCGAGAATAAAAGCGTTTGCCTTTTTTTAGGTAAAAAGCTTATGATCTTCATAATATCTTCCTGGAAACCCATGTCGAGCATGCGATCGGCCTCGTCCAAAATTAGGTGCTGCAGGTCATCCAGTTTTAATACGCCCGATGCCAGATGTGCCAAAAAACGCCCCGGTGTTGCTATCAGGATATTAGCATGGTTTTGAATAGCCTTGCGTTGTTGCTCGTATACAATACCGTCGCCACCGCCAAAAATAGCCATAGAAGTAACGCCCGTAAAATAAGCCAAGCCTTGTATCTGCTGGTCAATTTGCTGCGCAAGCTCCCGGGTGGGGGCAAGTATCAAGGTGTTGATCTTAGGGTTTTTCTTCCTGCTGATATGGTCGAGTACTGGTAAGAGATAAGCGGCGGTTTTACCGGTACCAGTTTGCGCGCAAGCTATCAAATCTTGTCCTGTTAAGATGATGGGAATTGCCATGGCTTGAACAGGGGTAGGCGTATCGAATCCCATACTTTGTATGCCTTCGAATAAGGTGTCGTTTAAATTAAAATCCTGGAATGTCAAAAGTCGTGTTGTAAATGTGCAAGATAAGAATTTTTTCGCTGTTGGGATAATGGAATTGCTTTACTCAATAATAATACCATAAGGAGTGAGTAAACCTGCTAATCCGTCAATGGAAAATTTGGCTTTCCTCAACGAATTTTTTTCAGGGTCAATTGCAAAGTTAAAGGATGTAGTTAGGTTTGCCCCGCTCAATAATGTGCGGCTAAATACAGCGGCGTCCAGGTCGCAATTCTGAAAGTTGGCCTCCGTTAGGTCTGTTTCAGTAAAATCAACGCTTTTTAATGAGCAGTTAATAAACCCGGCTTTCTTATTTTTTTTCTTAATGAAAGCGCAATAGTCCATAATGCAGTTTTCAAAATTTGCGCTAAAAAGAAAGTCTTTGCAGTTGCTAAAGTCGACCCCGGTAAGTTTACAATCCTTGAAACAGATGTTTTTTAAGCCTGTTTCGATCATCTTTGCCATACTGAAATTACAGGCCTCAAATTGCGAATCAATAAAATCGCAACTGGAAAAATTAATGTTAGAGAAATCGCATTTTTTAAAGGTGCAATTTTCAAAAACAGCATCTCTATAGGCTTCGGGTGGAAAAACATTCTTTTCAAATAACTGATCGGTATAAAATAAAGGTCCTTTAACGGGCATTTGCATAAGTATTTAAACATTGCAAATTAAAGCAATTACCTTAATAATCTTTATAGTTTTGCAATAATGGAAGAGCATCTGATAAATAGTGATTTTGGC